>CAINVS010000598.1 GCA_903854205.1 uncultured Bacteroidota bacterium
AGTCATACTATAAAAAATTGAAAATCTACACATATTTACAATCCCATTATAATTTATATCTATTATTTTATTATAGTTTATTTGTATTCACACAATGGAACGTTTCCCTGGAAATATTCCAGAAAATGTTTATTTTGTACCACAGAATAAAGAATTTGTTATTGGTGCAATCAACCAAGTTCTCAAACCAATTGGCTACATAGCCTTCATGCACCCAGAGAATCCCAATTCTCTCCTCATCGTGCCACTTCTAGAAAATCCAAAATTGCCAACAGCTGGATTTAATATTGTGAGGTCACCGTCAAATGAACTGCGCAGCATCGGTGGGACATTACAACCATTATTTTGGTCAGACCTCTGGAAAATTATTGCAGCAATTGCTGCATTATTGTCACAACATAATGTAGTTCAACCTGCGTTAGATTTGCTTAACACTCTCAAACAAAAAGGATTTGAACCTAATCAAATTTTTATTGAAAAATGGAATGCAGTTAAGCCCAAAGAATCGGTGTGTCAATGAAATTTTAATTTATCCATCTGAAAAAAATTGAAATAATACATATATTACAAATTATAATAAATACAAATATATTACTTTTCTGTTATCCCTAATAGAATCTTTGCAAAAATGAGTTCTCCTGCCCCGGCTGCTGTACCAAAAACATGCAATCATTGCCATACCTCACCAGAAAAACTTTTGAAATGTGGAAAATGCAAAACAGTATATTATTGTAATGCATCCTGTCAAAAAAATGATTGGGAATCTCACAAACCATTATGCAAGATACAACCAAAGCCAACGCCAAAACAAAATTTACAATTACCATCTGAACTATTAAGAAAAAAATCTTGGAAAGATTTTATAACATGGAACAATTGCCGTCCATTAGAAATATTACCATTACAAATTTCACAACAATTATATGATTTGCAACCTCAACAAGAATGGACAATATATTATACATTGAATGATTCAATTGGTGCAAATTATCAAAGAGAAGTTGTTAGTTATTTACGAGCAACTGAAACACTTGTCAATCGACAAAATATATCCCCAAAAGAAAAACAAACTGAATTAGATCTAATTGCACAATTAATTGCAATGGGGGATAATATTTGTCATAAAAGCAGTCAAATGGGAACTGCTGATTATCATGAAGCATTTATGAGAACTGCTGTTAAAGATCATTTCAGAATAACAACTGAAAAGTTTGGTCAAATTGATTTACCCAATATTAGATTTCCATTCCCAGTTTACAAAATAACTGTTAAAATGTCTGAAAGTGGAACATTTGTTAGTGCAAATATGACACATCGAATCCGAACATTTCCAATTGATTTAACAACTGTCCCTGATATTAATTTTGGCGAATACCAACAAACAATTACAATTGTTGAAAATCCGGAAGAACTCCCAGCAGATGTACATTTAGTTACAACCGAATACAAAAACTTTCAGAATTGCTGTAAATGCCGAGGGTGCATCTTTGGCTATTAATTTATTGTGTTTAAACTTAATTATATAATA
>CAINVS010000599.1 GCA_903854205.1 uncultured Bacteroidota bacterium
CCCTAAGCGTAAGATTTAACGTAGCACGAAAAGAGAAGAATCCTACCATTGCTGAGAAAAAAATTTCGCCTGAGTACGTTCTTATACACACGCTTGCTCATGTATTAATAAATCAGTTTGTTTCAAGTCATTTATCTGACAACAATGTTTTGACTGAGTTGCAGAAAAAATTGGTGACTGTTTCGAATGACCTTGAAAAGCATAAAATAGGACATGGTGACTTACAATGTGGCAATATCATTATAACAGGAACATCATCAAACTTTCAAGTAAAACTAATTGACTATGATGGAATGTATGTTCCAGCATTGGCGAACAAGAAATCTATTGAAAAAGGGCGAAGTGAATTTCAACATCCAAAAAGAACGATGTATAATTTTAGCCCCGAGATGGATAGATTTTCATTTTGGGTTATGATTACAGCATTAGAAGCTCTTAAAGTTGATAAAACTCTTTGGCGTGAAGTAATGCAAGGAGGTTTCAATACACTTGACAATTTCCTTTTTATAATTCAGGACTTTTTAAACCCCAATCAATCAAATCTTTTCAATAGACTTTACAATTTAAATTCAACATCTTTAAATTTCTACTTAGACAAGTTGAAATGGTTCTGCAACAGTGAATATTCGGTAGTTACTAAACCTGTTTTGTCTGGGCAATCTACAAGCTCGACAAGTTATATTCCAACTGACCACCAGAAATATGTTCCGAATAACTCCAACAGTCAAACGGTAGACAAAACTGTATCAAGTAATAAGTATAAAATTATTACGAATAATGGTTCTGCTTCGGTGCTGACATCAACTTTTCAAAAACTTGGCACTACACCTCTAGAATTGGACAAAGACACTTACGAAGGCAAATTGATATTAATTTCAAACGGCAAGGAGACCAAAAGAATAACGCTTAACTCACATCAAAACTTAATAGAGATAAAATTTGATTAACAGCCAAAGCATTTGGTGGCACATTTGCAAAAAAAGCACAAGCCAAACGCACAAGCCATTTTTTGCAAAAGAGCCACCAAGCCAAAGCACAAAGGCACAGCAACATGGACAGACAACAGCAGGACAGAAAAGAAGCACGAACCGGTAACACGGGTTTGGCAAAAGTGGCGGTTCAGTGCTCCGCAGACACATTTGTGGTTAATCAAAGTTTGGTTCTACGCATCAACATTTGTGGTGAAAATCGCCACCTTCGCCAAGCCCGAAAACGTTATGCCTCACCCTAAAAGACAACAGTGCTACCATTAAAGTAACGAACAAACAGAAAAAAGAAATATGCAGAAATACGCAGTAAACCAACAATTAATTGAAACACTTTTAGCTTGGGTAAAATCAGGAGAAATTGCAATTCCTGAAATTCAAAGACCTTTCGTTTGGGACAGTTCTAAAGTTCGTGACTTAATGGACAGCTTGTATCAAGGTTATCCAATCGGTTACGTTATCGCCTGGAGAAATCCTAACGTGCGACTGAAAGATGGCAGCTTAAGTGAAGGCAAAAAAATACTCATTGACGGGCAACAACGTGTAACAGCTTTGACAGCAGCTATACTCGGACAATATGTAGTCAATAAGACTTACGAGAGAGTAAAAATTAAAATTGCCTTCCACCCAATTGACGAAAGATTTGAAGTTCAAAACCCAGCAATCGTAAAAGACAAAACTTGGCTTCCAGACATTTCACACGCCATCAACGGAGACCTTTTTGAAATGGCCGACAAATATTTTGAACTCAACCCAGACGTTGACAAAAAACAAGTTCGCAACGCCTTTTCAAACTTGATGAATATTCCTAAAAAACAAATCGGAATTATTGAGTTAGCAGCTGACTTGGACATTGAAACAGTTACCGAAATTTTTATTCGCATCAATTCAAAAGGTGTTGTTTTAAGTCAAGCAGATTTTGCAATGAGCAAAATTGCTTCAAATACAGATTACAACGGAAACGAATTACGCAAAGCCATTGATTACTTCTGCCATTTGTGCATTGCTCCAGAGTTTTACAAGCATATAGTTGACAACGACAAAGAATTTTCAACGACTGATTTCTTTCAAAAAATGCAATGGCTCAAAACAGAGAACGAAGATTTATATGACCCTGACTACAACGATTTAATTCGTGTTGCATTTACAACGCAATTCAACAGGGGTCGACTTTCTGACTTGGTGAGTTTACTATCAGGTAGAAATTTTGAAACACGAACTTATGAAGACACCATTGCAGAAGCATCTTTTGCAAATCTTAGAACTGGGGTAAATAATTTTATCAACGAAACAAATTTTAAACGCTTCTTGATGATAATTAAATCCGCAGGATTTATTTCACCAAAACTTATTCGTTCACAAAACGCAATCAATTTCGCCTACATCGTTTATCTCAAACTAAAAGAGTTAGGTGTTAATTCAGTAGACATTGAAAGTTATGTAAGGCGATGGTTAGTATTTTCCATCTTGACAGGGCGATATTCAGGTTCACCCGAAAGTGCATTTGATTTTGACATCAAACAAATTTCCCAAAAACCGTTTGACGAATACTTAAAAGAAAAAGAAGAAGGCGAACTTTCAGACGCATTTTGGAACGCTTCACTTCCGCAGAGTTTAGACACTTCTGTTGCAAGTAGTCCTTACTTTCACGTTTTTTTAGCTTCACAAGTTAAAGCCAACGACAGAGGATTTTTATCAAAAGATGTTTTAGTAGGCGATTTAATTTCTCTTCGTGGTGACATTCACCATTTGTTCCCTAAAGACTATTTGAAAAAAAACGGTTTGGATAGAAGCAAATACAATCAAATTGCCAACTATGTTTATATGCAATCGGAAATTAACATTAAGGTTGGCAACAAACCTCCAAAGGACTATTTTGAAACTGTAAAGTCACAAATGTTAAACGGCAACCAACAAGTTAGCGGACTTTCAAACGAGCAACAACTTTTAGACAATTTAAAAATGAATTGTGTGCCGACAGAAATTCAACAAATGAGCATTGAAGATTACAACGAATTTTTGACTTTAAGACGAAAACTTATGGCGACAAAAATCAAAGAATATTACCATTCACTATGACTAGAAAAGAAGGGCGAAGGCATAACACGGGTTTGGCAAAAGTGGCGGTTCAGTGCAACGCAGACACATTTGTGGTTAACCAAAGTTTGGTACTCCGCATCAACATTTGTGGTGAAAATCGCCACCTTCGCCAAGCCCGAAACCGTTATATGCCATTTTAGAACGACCGCAAACCAACGGGCAGACTAACAAAAAACAATCCTTTTGACAAGGAAAATCAAAGTCAAATAATTACCTTTGCACCCGATTTGAAACAGATAACGACATTCATATTAGCACTTCTCATTTTCTTGCAACCTTTTAGCAAGATATGGATTGTCGTTTCCTTCAAAATCAACCAAGACAGCATTGCCAAGACACTTTGTGTAAAGAAAGAAGTTAAAAATAATACTTGTCAAGGTAAGTGCCATTTGAAAAAGCAATTGGACAAAGCAAACGAAGAAGAACAAAAACAAGCACCAACAGCCCAAAAAGACAAGAACGAAGTGCTGTATTGCCATTTTGCAAAACCTTACGACTTTTTGAAATATACAGACATTTATTTGAGTAAAATCAACTCTGCATACGAAAATAGTTTTCATACTTCTTCATTCATCACGGACATTTTCCGACCACCGAAACTCAATTTGATTTAATGTTTTTGTTTGGGCTTCGCCCAAACAAAAAGCAAAGCACCTGCCTACGGCAGTGTGCTTTTGGGGTGGGTTATATACTACCCTAAGTTCGTTATTTATAACATTTAATCAAAATTAAAAATGAGTTTCAAAAATATTCTACTGGCATTCTTATGCCTAGTATCGGCAAATATATTTGCCCAATCAACCACTATCAAAGGAAAAATATTTGATGGTGAAACCAAAGAACCAATTGTAGGGGCAACAGTTCAATTAATATCCAATCCACAAATAGGAGAAACAAGTAATTCAGAAGGATTATTTACTATTACTGTAAATAATCAATCGGATTCAATAAAAATTTCTTTTATTGGATACACCCCTTTAGTGAAAATTGCTTCTGAAAATATGGTAATTGCTCTTGCCCCTAATGCACAAGAATTACAATCGGTCATTGTAACTGCCAATCGTGAAGCAGGTTTAAGAACACAAAGCCCAATTGCAATATCAAAGCTATCGCCAAAATTGATAGATGAATCAAAAGCCAATCAAGTATTTGAACTCATCAACAAAACGCCAGGTGTGATTATGCCGAGTTACAACAACGAACAACATGGTATGGCTATACGCCAACCAATGGGAACAAGTGCTTACTATTTGTATATGGAAGATGGTGTACCTATTCGTCCATTAGGCGTTTTTAACCACAATGCATTATTAGAAATTAATCAGTTTGCTATTAGCAATATTGAAGTGGTTAAAGGTCCTGTTTCTTCAATATACGGGCCCGAAGCCGTTGGAGGGGCAGTAAATTTTATTATGCAAAAACCAACACTTGTGCCTACTGCAAAATTTGGGATTCAAGCCGACCAATGGGGATTTCGCAGAGTACAATTTGGGGCAGGTGCAAAAATTAAGAAGTTTGGTTTTTATGTTGGTGGGTTAAGTAGTCAGCAAACTAATTCATGGATGGCAAGTTCGGACTATGACAAAACATCTGTAAATGCAAGACTTGAATACAACTTTACCGAAAAAACGCGTCTTGTAGGTAATTTTATCTATGGGAAATATTACTCTCAAATGTCGGGCAGTGTAGATAGCACCATGTTTTACAGTAGAAAATATGTGAGTACATCTGATTTTACTTATCGTAAATCTGACGCTTATCGCTCTCGTTTAACATTAGAGCATGATTGGAATAGTAGTTCAAAAACATTTATTACACTATTCCAACGTAATAATAAACATGGGCAAAACCCAAGCTATGCCATCCGTTGGAATCCAATACCAAGTCCTACAAACGACCCAACTAAAGCGAGAGGAGAAATTAATTCAAATGACTTTGAAAGTTATGGGGTTATTGCTCAACACAGTCAAAAATTCAATTTCCTAAACTCTAAATTAATTGCAGGTGGAGTTATCGACCTAACTAAAAATGATTATTGGTCTTACAGAATAGACTTGAACGCACAACTAGACCCTACCAATAAATTTGTAGAAAAATATACCATTGACAAAGAACGCCCTGAATTACCAATCGCTAATTATAATGGGAATATAAAAAATTACGCAGGTTACGTTCAGTATGATTTTGAACCTTTAAAAAAATTGCGATTTTCTTTGGGCGGTCGTTATGATGTAATGGATTTAGATTATATCAATAACATCAACTCAACATCAGGAAATATAAGTTATAAAAGATTTACACCAAAAATTGGGGCAACCTACGATTTAGGGAAAGACAAAGGACTGTATGCGAATTATTCTCAAGGCTTTTCGCCACCTTCATTGACGGCAATTTTCAGACCAAGACCGAATACTAATCCTGTCGAATTTTATACAAATCTGAATCCTGCTTATTTCAATAACTATGAAATTGGTGGTTGGGCAGCATTTTGGAAAAACAAATTATATGTAGATTTTTCTTTATATCAAATGAATGGAAGAAACGAATTATTAAATATTCGCCAAGCAGATAATTCATTTGATTATCAATCGGCAGGAAAAACACTTCATAGAGGAGTTGAATTTGGAGTTACTGCCAAACCAAGCGAACAATATTGGTTTAGATTTGGAGGAACAACAGCTTTACATCGCTTTGAAGATTTTCAAATAAGCAATAAACCAACTGACCAGTACCAAAACCTTAAAGGATTCGAAATGCCAAGTTCACCTCGATGGTCTTGGAATACGGAGTTTTCATATTACCCAAAATGGGTTAAAAACTTGCGAACTTCTATAGAATGGCAGTATGTTTCGAGCTGGTATCAAAATCAAATCAATACCGTGAAATACGAAGGATATAATCTTTTGAATTTTAGAATTGGTTACAAATGGAAGGGAATAGAAGTTTATTCTAATGTGATGAATATTGCCAATGAACTTTATGCAAATTCAGCATCAAGAGGTAACAACTTGACTGACCGCACAACCTTCAATCCAGGTGCACCCAGAACATTTGTATTTGGAATACAATACAACTTTGTTGGTAAAAAATAATTATTCATAATATAAACGCCTACAAATTAGATTGAAGGCGTTTTATAAATTCTTTTCAAGATGAAAAACGACTTTAAAAAAAACATATATCCTTTAATTTGGAAATGGCACTTTATTGGTGGCATTGTTTCAGCACCTATTGTGGTAATCTTAGCGATTACAGGTATTATTTATTTATTCAAAGACAACTACGAAGCTCCACAAAAAAGAGAGTTGTTGCAAATTGAACAAAAAACTGAAAACAAAATGAGTTTTCAGAAGCAATGGGAATTTGCCCAAAAAGAGTGGAAGAAAAAACCTAGTGGTGTAATTTTACCCACTTCGGAGAATGAGAGTACAGAATTTATATCTGGTATATTTTCTCATAAATCTATTTTATACATTGACCCTTATGCTCAAAAGGTAAAAGGGCAAATAAACATTAGCGATACTGATATGCATATAGTTCGTAAATTACACGGTGAGCTTTTATTGGGTAGTGTCGGTACAAAAATTGTGGAATTGGTAGCCAGTTGGATGGTGGTTTTAATAATAACTGGGCTTTATCTTTTTTGGCCACGTGGCAGA
>CAINVS010000600.1 GCA_903854205.1 uncultured Bacteroidota bacterium
CCGCCGGGCTGTAACCGTTCAGTGCACACTGATGAAAAATACAGGTAGCAGGTGTCATTCCGGGCAATGAATTGACCTCAATAACGATAGTTTCTGCCTTGCCGTCTGCATAAATCCTGACAAAAGCATCGATTCGGGCATAGCCCGATACGCCCAAAACCCGGGCAGCTTTTTCAAGGTCGGATCGTACCTGAGCTGAGATATGTTCATGAGCAATGCCATTTACTGCAAAGCGTGCCGGAGTAATATTTTGTCCTTCTCCAGCCAGGAATTTTTCTTCAAGAGAAAGTACCTCTCCACCGGCTAAGGTTTCCGAAGGTTCAAATATTTCATAACAGATATTGCCGGACGAATCGTATTTGGTGAGCAGACCGCCGGTGATTTCCAAAAAATGAATGGCATCGCCTTTATCTATAAGCGTTTCGAGCAGTGCCAAGGGTTTTATCGGAAACTCTTCTTTTGGTTTCAGGTGCAAAATATTGGCCTGTTCCATAGGCAGATCCTCCGTTTTGCGGAAGATTGTCTCCAGAAAAGCTTTGAGTTCAACTCTGTTTTTTATCTTTTTAACCGCAGAACTGCAACCGTCATCTACAGGTTTAGCAATCAGGGGATATTTGAGGTTTTTTTCAACCTCATCCAATGCGGCATCGGCATTCTTTGCAAAAGCATCTGCAGCTACCAAAAGCTGTTCTGTGACTATGAAACCTGCTGCTTTCAACCGCTGCAGGGTATCATATTTATTGATTGTAATGGCGGCGGAATCAGAACTCGAGCCATTGTATGGAATTTTTAATGTTTCCAGTTTTTGCTGAACAACGCCATCCTCACCCGGGCGGCCATGCAGTGCAATAAAGACCTCGTCCACCAAAGTTTTCAGTTCTTCAAAATTGACAGCAATCGGTTCAAAAATGGCACCTTCCCGCACAAAACGCTCGGTGATTGATTTGCATTGCAGTTGTATGCGGCTGATCAGCGGATGTTTGCTGTAATGTTTGATTTTATCGCGAATGTCATCAGCATTGTCTTTCAATAGCAGATTGATCGGCAGCTGGTACATTTCCAAAATTTCGGATGAACCGGTTAAAAATAGCGGAATTGCTTCGTAATTGGCGGAACTTGACAGTTTTTCATAAATGTTTCTGCCGCTTTCCACCGAAATATGCCTTTCGGAACTGTAACCGCCCAAAATAACCGCCACTCGTTTTTTTAACTGTTTTTTAGTTTTCAATGCCGATATGGAAGCGTCTAAATTCAGTAACAATCGGTCATAGACATTCAGCTGCATGCTGCTGCGAATGCGCTCTAAGAGCGAGGCACGTATAATATAACTGAGGAAATTTGAAGGATTCAAGCCAATTTCCGCCGCCTGATGGAAAAAGAAAGAAGAGGGCAACATGCCCGAAGTGGTATTGGGATCATTCAGAATGATGGTGCCGTCGGCCTTGATAAAACCGTCGATACGGGCATAAACATTGAATTCCAGATAACGGAAAAGTCGCTCGCACTCGCTGCGGATGGCTTCAATAGCCGTTTCCGGCAAATCAATCGGCGTCACCTTTCTGGAAAGTCCCGCCATGTATTTGGAACGGTAATCAAAAACTTCTTTGCCTTTTACAATCTCGGTAGGAGGGAGCGCAATCGGCTCTCCGTCTTCGTTCTGAATAACTACACAGGAAAATTCTCGGCCTTCAATAAAGCCTTCCAAAACAACCCGCTGCTCGCTGTGATGCCCCTCCAAAAGAAACATGGCATTAGGATTGGTATTAAAAAAGCTGTTGAAATGAGCCAGAAGGGCCTCGGGATGGTAATAAATAGCTCGGATGCTGCCAGCCTTGTCTTCACTCACAGTCATGGGAAAGCCAATTCCGTAGCGGATGTCTGTCCAATCGCGCAGGATATGTACCTGTTTTTCTTCCGAATAGGCCAGCCATTCAGTGCCTGAAAGTCTTTTGATGAAAAATGCTGTATCAATTGCTTTCTGTAGTTCTTTTGAATCCTGAACGATAGCCACAGCAATGGAAGAGCCCTGATTTGCAGGTCTGACGACGAGGGGCAGTCCGATATTTGCAATCGCACTTTCAAGCCAACTGTCTTTATCTGTTCCGCAAAGCCATTGTCTGCGGCTGATGATCTGCATTTCGGGACTTTGAAAAGCGCCGGCATTCATCACTTTTTTCTGAAAGGATTTATCCATGCCAATACTGCTGGCCCTAATTCCGGAACCGCTGTATGGAATCTTCAGACTTTCCAGTAAACCCTGCAGCTGACCGTCCTCGCCCCATTCACCATGAAGTGCTAAAAAGGCAAAATCAATAATATTGGGCAGTTCGTCAATTTTGATGGCTTGACCTACTTTGCGAATCAACGCATCCTGAGTCTGATTATCCAATCCACCCAAACTTTCCAGATAGACCTGAAACTGATGCTCACTTTTTGGCAAAAAACTAACCGGGGGATAAAAATCCCTTATTGTGCCTTTGTAAAGATATTGCCAGTCTAGCAGGATAAAATTGCCCAAACTGTCTATAAATATTGGAACAGGAACAAAAAGACTTTTGTCGAGATTGTCATAAACAGTGCGTCCTCCTGCAAAGGAGATTTCACGCTCGCGGGAACTTCCGCCGAAAAGTATACCTATGCGCATCATGCGGATTGAGGGTTAATATTGTTATTGCTGCGCAAAGATAAAGAATTTTCAGAATTGCTTTTTCGTAATTTGAAAAGGGAGCGTTTTTTTGTAATTTTGCGGGTTGGATCAGCTTTTTGTATGTAACGTTTTATGAGAATTTTTGGCAGCAACGGACCAGCAAAATCTTCTAACCCAAAAACTGTTCCCAGGCTTATTCCATACTGCATTTCTATCTTATTTAAATTGTATTTAAATCATATTTAAATCATATTTACTAATCCAAATTTGATGAAAAACTATCTGATACTTTCAATTTTCGCACTCCTTTCCTTCACTGCTTTTACAAAATCAGCAAAGTTCACCGCTACCGTTTTTTCACCGTGTTCTTGTCTATGTGTTTGAGTATCTTCACAAAATGTCTTTGCCGTATCCTCATCTACTCCGGAGATAAATATACCTCCCGG
>CAINVS010000601.1 GCA_903854205.1 uncultured Bacteroidota bacterium
CAAACATTTTTTTTACAGAGATTGTCCCTGTGTTTTGAATTTGTTCAGTTACAAAGTCAACGAAATTTTGATCTGATGCCATAATGGTTATTTTTTATGCCTTTTAGACCCAGATTTAAATGGATTTGAAGGATGGATGGATAAAAAAATGTTTGATTAACCACAAATGTGTCTGCGGAGCACTGAACCGCCACTTTTGCCAAACCCGAGTTAGCGGTTCGTTGTTTCTTCTCGTGTTGGTACATAATGAAATACTGTCGCACCCGAGGTCAAGGATTTTGTCTTTATTAGTTTGAAAAAAACTCTTTTCTTTATTTGGTCAAACAATGGCATCCCTTGTCCTTCTATTACAGGGTGGATACAAATTTGAAATTCGTCAATGAGATTACTATTCAAAAGTTGAATAATTAAACTCCTACTTCCGATAAAAATGTCTTTTCCTGATTGTTGTTTTAGCTCCAAAACTTCTTCATCAAGCGGTCTATTTGCAATTTTTGCAGTGTCCCAGCCTGTGTCTTTTAAGGTGTTGGAGAAAACAAGTTTTTCAATTTTGTCTATTGAAATTGCAAAGTCATTCATTGATTTTTCATCAGAAGGGTTTTTCAATAATGTTTGCCAAAATTGCATGAGTTGATAGGTAGTTCGTCCATATAATAAAATTCCTGCATTATTCAACAGGTCACTATAATGATTATGTAGTTCCCCATCCGCAAAAAATCCAGCAGTATGGTCGCAAAACCCATCAAGTGTCATGTTTATTGCAGCAATAACTTTTCTCATATTTTAATTTTTTTAGTCGTTTGTCTGTTTTATTTAGGTCGTCCGTTACAATGACCGTTAACACCTAAATATGCATACTTTTCATACATGCGTGACAAAGATAAATCACGAGCGCTCATTTTCCAATATCAATTCCTCAAGCCTCTCCCTAACCACCGCTGACTACTCCCCGTTTTTAACCTGCAACGCCAAAAATCGCTCCACATCATAAATCGCCGTATGCGCCGATGGCGATAGATTGGGCAATATCAAATCAAAAGCATGGTCGGTTTGGGGTAAAATATGCATCACCGCTGGCACTTTTTCTTCCGCTAAGCGCGTGTGCATAAAGCGCGTTGTTTTTACAGCAGCCATCAGGTCGTGTTCTCCTTGTATCTGGAGCGTCGCAGGGCAGTTCGTGTGTACGTGCGTGACGGGTGAAAAAAGTGCATATTGGTCAGGACATTCATCCGGATGTCCACCAAGCAGGACCGCAAAAACGCCAGCATTGGCAAAATCTTTATCAAAATGAAAGCGATAATACGCTTTCCCCATCATTTTGATGATCCATGTGGGCATTTGCACCGGCATGGCTTTTTTGGGTTTGCCGGGCGTTGAGCGGGTGGTAATCTGCTGATTCGTGTGGTAATACATGGCCTTTAGATCGGTTGGACCATACAGCGAAACCACCCCGCATACGCTGAGATCCTTTCCACCCAATTCCAGCGGTGTAAACTGCGGATTATCAGCAGTATAAGCTGCCAACAACGCAAGATGCGCACCAGCGGAACCGCCTCCCACCACGATTGTATCAGGGTTTACGCCCAAAGTTGCTGCATTATCTTTCATCCAAACGATGGCCCGCTTCACATCCTGTACCATGCCCATCATATCTGTTTCATGCGCAAGGCGGTAAGCCACATCCATAATTACATGGCCTTGAGCAGCCAAATGCTTAAAAAACGGACGCGTACCCAAATCTTTATCAAGCAAGGCCCAGGCACTGCCATGCATATAAATAAAGGCCAAACCGGATGGCGCGATCGTTGCGGCTGGTTGCCATACATCACACAATAATTGTCGGTCGGTGCCAGGAATGGTGGCAAATGAAATATTCTGTTCTAAGCGCGGTATTGGAACAGCAGGTAATGTTAGGATGGTTCGCCTTGAAAGAAAGTACTTTTTTTGTGGAGCGCCGATGCGGCTTTCCCAATTCAATCCGAAAGCCTGTTCAAAACCACTCGCAATATTCGGCGAACGGGTAACCCGAACCACATAGATTAGATAAAACAAGGTGTCATATAAGCCAATCAAACCAAGAAAGACTGAATCCGTTGCGAATCCCACCAAAATACACAATACGCCAATCCCAAAAAACAAAGGCGATAAGGCAGCGGCCAATAGTTTTAGGATCCACAAAACCGGTGCTGGCCATTGCAACCGAAGAATAATCAGCATGCTCCATAACGCAGCCAAACTGCCTGAAACAACTGCAAGAACTTGAAGAATGCATCGTAGAATATCCATTTGGTGCTTTCTCCCAAAATTAGGGGGAAAACGGATCAAACAAGATGATATGGATCATGCATTGGGGTACGATGCGATAATTAACCTTGTTTTTTATAGTCTACGATAAGGAAGTAAATTGAAATTACAAATACAATAAGGTAAACAATGTCAAAATAGAGGTCAGATTTTATTTCCCATGCTTCCATGATTTAAGCGTAAGTCAAATGTTATGCGCAAAGATATCAATCATTCACTGACTTAATCCCTTCCTCTTTAAGTTTTGCCAATCCGTCTTTCATTGCCTGAACTTGCTCGGCAGGGTGTCCTTGCCAAACCGTAACTTCTCCAACAATTCTAAACGGTTCGGTTGAACGATAAGATTTTGTGGGATTACCCGGGAATTTCTGATCGGTCAAATCAGGGTCGCTACCATGCGTCCTTCGTTTTGTCCCCAGGTACACATGGCATTAATGACCGGGATTAAACTCTTGCCAAGTTCGGTCAAGCTATATTCTACTTTTGGTGGCGATTCATTAAATGCTTCTCTTTTGATAAGTCCGTAATTTTCCAATTCCTTCAATTGTTCTGCACCTGATACTGCTGAAAAAAGGGCTACATCCTTGCAAGTTCCCTTAAAAAAAGTGTCCGATTTTCGTGTGAAATTATACGTTGATGCAATCATTCAAAAGTCGCAGTTAGCCGGATTGGAATTTATGTTCCCTTCCACAAAACCACCCAAAAGGTGGAAAATGGTTATGATAACCGTTGGTGTAATTTTTATACTGCTCAATAGCCTTGTTCCGGTGCTTCAATAATTTTTTACGCTTTTGCACTTGCCCATACTGCTCAAAAGTCTGTTGGGCGTTGTCGTTATGGTCAGTCTTATGACGTTTGTAATTTTACCATTTTTGTCAAAATCTTTAGGTCGCTGGTTGGTCAGTTAGGGGTGAATAATTGCCTGCCATGCTTTTTGTCCAGCATATGGACTTGGTTTCCAATGATTTCAGTCACATACACATTCCTTCCTTTTTTAAAGGTCTCTTTTTCGCCTTGGGTGTAAATGTTCGTTGATAATTTTTATTGAGTTGTTTACTTGCTTATCAATGTCTTTTATGCGTGAAATCGTATGAATAACATGTCGCTTTTTACCCATACTCAATTTGTCAAAAGTGGCCTTAAGTGCTTCGTCTTGTTCAAGTAAGGCTTCTAAAACTTCTGGCATTGGCACTCCCAAGGGGTCGGGGTCTTCGGTAAGTTCAAAGTAAATGGTGTCACCAAGATCTTTGTTGATTGACTTTAAACTCTTACCACCTAAAATGATAAAAAAGTTGCCGTCTCCAAGATGGTTTAAGCCACATTGGAAGGTCAACTTTTTATCGATGGTGCATAGAAAACGGGTATTGCGTTTGTGCTCAAACGTGTTTACGGTGTCTGCCGAAACGGTAATGTAAAAGTATCCACCTTTCCGTTTTTCTAATTGCCCGATTGTTTGTTCATCTATAAATGATTTCATTGTTGCTCTACATATTTTTTCAAATTAGCAAGGTCTTTCAGATGCATCGAATGAACCCATTTTAAGATGCCTCCAAAATAAGCAATTAAAAAATGTGGCTTTTTTAGTAGTTCAGTAAACCACATATTTATTTCTGTTTCGTTGTTTGGCAGTTCTTTAAGTATGAAAGAAAGTCTAACGTCTTTTTCAAAGGGGGCAACATAACTTTTCAGGAAGAAAGCAACCTTTTCGTTTTCTGTCAGATGCGTTATTTCCTGATAGCCAAACTCCTTGCCATTTTTAGCATAAACGGTCTGTGCTCCAATGATGCCGTCCGTATTTTTTAAAAAGCATTGCGATTTTGTTTCGGTTGGCCAAGCACTCCAAACCATGAGTCGCTCTTGAAAACGAATAGCGTCGTAAACTTTTGAGATAGGCGCTTTTACTCTAATTGTTTCAATGTATTGCACCTTGTCAGGTAGAAATACAATAAGTAAGGCAATCGCCAAAGTCAAGCCTATTGCAATTGAAAATAAAATTGTTGTTACCATCTTTTTGTTCTTTTTAAATTCTTGGCAAAGGTAGAAAGTTGATTTTTGGTAAAATTTGCCCTATGGCAAAAAATCACTTCTTCTTTGCTCTTAACCTGCTCAAAGAACTTTGTGTAACTCCAATAAAGCTAGAAATATAGCGCAACGGATATTGAGCCAGCCAATTTTTTTCTTTTTCTATACGTTCATACCGTTCTAACGCTTCTTCGCTTTGAAAGGAAATTACGTTTCGGCTTAAATTAACAAACGATATTTCTACGGTCCTTCTTAAAAGTGTATTGTAAGCATTGTTTTTTAATGCAAGTTTATCGCTATCCGCTTTGTTGATTGTGTAAACTTTTGAGTTTTCAATGGCTTCAAAGTTTATTCTGCTTTCGGATTGGTTGAGATAACTCTCTAAGTCTGTAAAAATTTGTCCTGCTGTACCTATCCAAACAGTATAATCGTTGTCGCCTTTGTAGTAGTATAGCCTGATAGAACCATGCTCAATGAAAAAGTATTGTTTGCAAACCTGTCCTGCTTTGAGTAAAAAATCACCCTTCTTGACGTCAAGTTCTTTAAGGTTGTCAATGATTTCAGCAACTTGTTCTGTGTCGCCAAGTGATAACTTTAAGATTTCGTCCTTGAGTATTTGCATTATTGTCTATGGTGTTTGGTTGTAATATCGATAAACTGATGTTACTTGCCTTCTTTATGGTCATCTTGCTTTGAAAAGCCATCAATTGTCCGTCCGCCATATTTCCAGGAATCATCTTTTTCTTTTTGCAAAAGGGCTTCAAAATTATTATTCGGCGTGAAATTTTCTTCCGATTGTTGAGCAATCAGGGTCAATTTTTTAATCGCGTTTAGTTTATCGCTGTCGCCAATCTTTGCCTTTTCAACGGAATTTCGAAGGGTTTCAATCGTTTCATCATACACTTTTGTTGGTACGGGAAAAGGGGTTCCACCTTTAGCACCGTGCGCAAAAGCAAATCTTGCCGGGTCTGTAAATCTTGAAGGGGTGCCGTGAATTATTTCACTTACCAATGCCAATGATTGCAGCGTTCTTGGACCTAATCCTTTAATAAGCAACAAGTCTTCAAAATCTTGTGTTTCGATTTCTTGTGCCAACCACAAAATGCTTCCCAACCGCTTTAAATCAACATCCTTGGCTTTTACACCTTTATAAGTTGGCATCGTCAAGTGCTTTATTTCTTCAAGCATTTTATCGGGATTTTCCTTTGCAATATTCAGTATTGCCGACTGCGTAGGTTTGGCTTGTTTATCGACCAAGTTTAAAATTTCACCTTGAAAATCACCACATATTGCCGTATGAGGTTCTTCTACAAATGATTTTAAATTATCTGAATTCCAATGATAACGCCTTGCTTTTGAAGTTTCGGTCTGCATGCCTTGTTGTACCACAGACCAATCAGCGTTGTCGCTTACCACAAAGTAATGCATATATACCTGGAAGCCATCTTGAATAGCGGTGCTGTCTACTTTGGCAACAAGTCTGCTGAATTTAGCAAGTTCATTGCCGTTTAGTCCAGTTTTATCTCCAACCGTCACCAATTCAACGGGAGTTTGCAATGAATCTTTCCCTTTACCGCCACAAACATAAATGCCTAATTCTTTCGAATGCGGATTTAAGGCTTTTTTCAAGGCACTCATTACCGCCGTAGTAACACCGGATGAGTTCCAATCCATCCCGATCACCGAACCAAAACTCTGAAACCAAAATGGGTCAGAAAGTTTTTTTAAAAATGCCTGTTTGCCGTATTCTAAAATAATAGACTCTACGATAGGAAGACTCAATTTGGTCATTCGCTCAAACAACCAATAGGGGATGCTACCGCCCATTAATGCTAAATCTGCTGAACCAGAACGTTTCATTGTTTGAGTTTGTTAAATATTTTATGTGTTAATAAGTAGCGTACCGCCAGTAATTTTTGATACCGCCAATTTTCGACAATTTTTACCATTTGAGTTTTCAAGTATACTTTGGGTTCAGGCTTGTAACACGATAATGGATTTGTTGTTCTAAGGTGCCACAAAAGCATAGATAAAACGGAATTAGGCTATATCCAACCCAATTCCTTTACCGTCATTTCGCTTTCAACCGTGCCAGTATGCAACGTTGCTTTTGGTTCGAAGAGCAGGTTAAATACCACTTCTCCGTTTGTATGTGGTCGGTGTTCAACCCCTTTGGGAACAATTAATATTTCTCCTTCCTTCACCTCAACGGTTCGGCCATCTCGAAATTCCATCAAAAGCGTGCCTTTAAACACCATAAAGAGTTCATCTTCATTTTCGTGGCTATGCCAAACAAAGTCGTCTTTGAGTTTGCAAAGTTTTACATATTGTCCATTCAGTTCTCCAATGATATGGGGTGTCCATTGTTTGTCAAACAAGGAGAATTTTTCCATGATGTTTATTGGTTTGATTTCCTGCATATTATAAATTTTTTAGTTGTTGTGTTGTTTGGGTTTTAGGGGTGTCTGTAGTTATAGCAAACGCTAAGTGGTTATAAAAACGACAGGATTCTAATCCATTGAAAATCAATTTTTTTTATCCATCCATCCTTCAAATCCGCTTAAATCTTGGTCTATTTCAATTGGATACCTCATACTTATCGAGGATATCAAACCCAAGTCCGCCTTTTCTTACCACCACAGTTACGCTGTCTGCCCTATTAACTTTATCCGTATCTACGTAACGAAATACCAATTCCTTCTCAAGACAAAAGAAATCAATGGTTACCAATGGTTGCCTTTCGTCACGATGACCTTTTGTACCGCTCATTGAATTTTTTTCCTTTATTGAAAATTTGTATTCCGTTGTTTTCGTGTCCGCTAAATAATAATTTGTTGCCATAAAAACATAGCAAGAAAGGGAGCCCCAAGAAATTAAATGCTGGATAAATAGTAAAAAGTTTTCTACCAACAAATATGTTTTCTTGTAATGTTGTCTGTTGAAATAAAACGTCACGAATCCAACAACCAGCATAATTGAAATTGGTATATAAGCATTGATGATGGTCCGTCTGTAAAGGAGTATTCCAAATGCCAGTAATACAAGTCCGAGTACGGCTGTCATGGTGTAAAACCCTTTCCAAAACGGCTCGTTTTTCAGATTATCGTGTTGTGCATTCTCCCTTCCTTCCATGATTCGTCTTTCTTATTGCAACACCAACTCCACCCTTCTGTTTTTTGCTTTTCCGATTTCTGAAGCATTGGAAGCAACCGGGCACAGATAAGCAACCCCCTTGGCTTTTAATCGGTCTGCAGGTATACCATATTTAGCAATCAATTCTTTTACCGTTGCTTCGGCACGTTGTTGCGATAGGGTTAAATTGAAATCGAAACCGCCCTCATTATCGGTATGGCCAACTACAAAAATTTTCAAGGAGGCATTTTCTTTCAGGAATTTTGCTACTTCTGTTAGTGCCTGTGCAGAAGTAGGTTTTAAAATAGCTTTGCCGCTTTCAAAATATACCTGGTTGATAACCGCTTTGCCGGTTTTTTCAAAATCACTTTTTATTTTAGCAGCAGTGACGGCTACCTGCCCTGCCTCCATCTTTTTAATTTCAATGATGTCCAATCTTGCCACCGGACCATCGTTTGTAAAAACCGTGTACAGACTTACATAAATATCAGTGGTATCATTTTCACTTCTGCGGCCTGCAAAATAGCGTTGGTCTTGTGTGAAGCTTTTGATGTGTGGTGCATTGTCGGGAGGATAAGATGTCCCAAACCCATCACCGCAGGACCCGGTTTCGCAAGCAAATATTTTTTCAAAACCATTGTTTAATAAAGCTTGCTCATAGCTTTTATAAATTTCAAAAGCACCCACGGTTTTGGGGCTTTGGTACACAATACGGGTGACGGCCCCCTCCAGTGTTGAGTTTTTTGCAGTAGCTTCTGTACCTTTCTTAACAGCGGATGTACGCAGTTTGTACTGGTTGAATTTATTGAATTCGTAAAAACGAATCCAGGAGCCATTGAAGCGGCTTACTACGGGATGGTCAGTACTGCCTTTTATGTCGTTTTGGGCACACAGTTGTGATGCCATAATGAACAGGGTGATAAATAGAACAATCTTTTTCATGATTAATTCTTTTATAATGGTGGATGGTTTTGTTTTCTTAGGTCTTGTTTTGCCGCCTTTTCATGCATGCCTGACAAAGATAAATCAGGACCGCTTGTTTTCCAATATTCATTAAATTTTAACTTTTTTTAATTGATCGTGAATAAGTTATATAATTTATTCCAATGCACAGGATTTGCCAACCATACAAAATACGAAGTATGCTACGAAGTTTTTACCGATCATCTGGACTTGCCCTTCGATGATTTCTGTCACGCACACGTTCTTTCATTCTTTAATATTACGGACTATTTTAAGCCATTGCGAACACGAGGTATCCTAATGTCTAAGTTGTAAAAACAGCCTTTAATAAGTAACGATTTGGTGTAAATGGTGTTCCAAATGCGCTACATAGTCTTCCATTAAAAACTGAAGGGACCATGTTTTACCATCAACAGAACGACATGCTTTCTGCAGGTTTTCAATTGGGATATGTTTCATGATTTCTAAAAGGTGTTTGTTGTACAATGTCCAAAAATCGATCAGGTGTTTGGTGTCCATTTCAAGGTAATGGTGGTGTTTATTCCATTGGTTTTGGTCGTAATCAATCGTTGGCACGTTTTCAAACTGCCCGCGAATAAACCGCTGATGGTTATTGGTTGCACTATCAATTAGATGCCCCAAAATTTCCTTTTTACTCCATTTATCGGGTATTGGTTTGAATGAAAATGCTGATTCATCCATATTATGGAGCAAATCGGGGATTATATGGAGGAGTGTTTCTAGTCTGGTTGTTGTTTTTTCTATCATTTGTTTTGTCATTTTATTATCGTAAACTGGAATTAGGTCTTAAAAAGTTATGGTTTTGGTACCATTATCCACTTTTAGTGTTTCTTGATGTTTCTCAATCAATTGGTTTCAAATCAAATGTCTTTACAAAACAGTTCTTTATGTCCTGTTTGGCAAAGTATCCAAGTAATAGCATTACAACGGGTACAATAAATATAAAAGCCAATCCTACCATTTTCGCTTCTTCTTTATTACCCTTTGTATTGCCAGCAGTCAAAGCAAATATGCCTAAAATTGGAAACGCAAAAAGGAAGATCAGTAAAGTCGAATTGGGTCTGGCACTGAACGTTACGCGTGTCCTTTTAAATTCGTCAACAAAAATTTGTCCTTCCAAGTATGATATTTTCTGCTCAAAACCCCTAATAATAGCAAATTGCCACTTCGGTGTCATTTCG
>CAINVS010000602.1 GCA_903854205.1 uncultured Bacteroidota bacterium
TACATCGACTATGCGGATTGCAGTTGTTTTGTCTAGTTCAACATTGATCTCGGTTGATGCTGGATTAGGATAAACACGGAATAGTCCCTCTTTCACATCTTCCAATCCAACTGTTGTTATCGCTACGCAGTTGCTGGTTACGGTGCAAACATTCTGTTCAACAATCACTGCATAGTTGCCATTTTCGGTCGGAGTATAGGATTGTCCATTTGCACCGGCAATTGGTTGGTTTCCGTTGCTGCAATCTACCCATGTGTAGTTAGCCCCTGATTGAGTAGCCGTCAAGGTGATTCCTGATTGCGTTATATCGGCATTCACAACTGTTACCGTCACTGCAACCCCAAGACGGGTAATACTCTCACAACCATTTACGGTTTGCGAAGCGTAATAGGTTTCATTCCCTAAGGGATCAGAAGCAGCTAGTGGCGCTCCGCCTATCGAATTTGCATACCATGCTATTGATGTTCCCGTTACATTTAAATCACTAACGGTGGATCCTGAACAGAAGGTTTGTACTGAGGAACCAGTAGGAGAAGGAGTATTGATTACTGTAATTGTTTGTGATGTTGATGCCTGACAACCATTCGCATTGGTAACTGTAACTATGTACGTTGTTGTTGAGGAAGGTGTGACGATTTGAGTATCACCTGATATTCCAAGAGTGCCAACCCAAACGTAAGAAGAACCTCCACTAGCAGTCAATGTAGCTACCTCACCCTGACAGATTGATGGAGTTGCTGTCGTGATAACGGCTGTTGGCAGTGTCAGTACTGTTAGTGTTGCAACCTGTGAGGCAACTGTACCGCAGCTTCCACCAAATATATCAACGGTGTAATTACCAGCATTTGAGGAGTTCACATTCGTTAAATTCAAGGTTGAGTTCGTTGCACCACTTATGTTTACACCGTCCTTCTTCCATTGATAGGTAACTGTCGCACCCATTAACATAATGCTTAATGACGCCGAGCTTCCCAAACAAACGGACGTATTTTGAGGTTGTTGGGTAATATTTACGTTACCTGAACCTAAAGTTAGTGTTACACTTGCACTCGTCGCTTCATTACATCCTGGGCTTACAATGCAATTATATGTTCCGGCATTGGATGCTTGTGTATTTGAAATTTGTAAATTGTTTGTATTCGCACCGGATATACTTCCTCCGTTAGACAATGGGGTTCCGTTGAATGTCCATTGATAAGCTAAGGTGCTGCCCGCTTCAGGCGTCAGAACATTCAAAGAAAAGCTTGCCGTATCACCCACACAGACGCTTTGGTTTTGTGGTTGAGTTGAAATAAGAAAAGGACTTGTTCTTAATGTATTAATTTCTGTAAGCGAAAGCACAGCATTGTAAAAACGTACTTCGTCAATAAGACCTGAAAATGGTTGATTTCCGTTAGACGAAATTCCTACAATACCCGTATTTGCATAACCATTACCTATTTGGATGATATTCGAAGCACCGGGACTAAGTGCACCATTCATCGTTGCAACCTGACTGCCATCTAAATAGGCAGTTTGGGTATTTGTAGTATAAACCAGTGCCAAGTGGTGCCAATTGGTATCAATTGTAATATTTGAAGTCCAAGCAGCAACGCCACCCTGGTACATCCATCCTCGTAGGACACCATCAGAACCAATGTAAGCAAGTGGATTCCAATTACCAGGAGATGCCTGCTGATAACCGATCAATATACCTTTACTTGTAGTAGAGCTTCGCTTGAACCACAGTGAAATTGATTTGTTTCGACCATTTCCCAAAATAGTTTGTCCCGTCGGTGCAGCAATTGTCACAACTGATGATGTACCGTTAAAGGAAAATGCGGAATTAGGCTGATTAAATCGATTAGCCGCGCTTGTTGTCGCGGAACTAGTTGCAACGTAATTATTTCCGCTTGAATCCGCACTACTGCCATTATTAAAAGGATAATATGCTGTAAGGTTACTGATATCAATAATTCCGGATTCAGTAATATTTACTGAAGAAAGACCGGTGCCACAGGTTGAAGTGACTTCTACACTGTAGGTGTCAAAATCGCTTGAAACTAGGTTAGCTATTTGCAAATTTGCAGAAGTTGCTCCGGAAATATTCCCCCCGTTCGTTAAGTTAACGCCGTTTTTCTTCCATTGATAACTTGTAATAGATTCACCAGGAATTGTACCAAAAGAAGCAGTTAGGTTTATTGTTTGCCCTACGCAATAGGACGTTGTTCCTGAAATATTCCGTGATAAAAGGCAACAAAAATTCCCATCAACCCAATTAGAAGTTGAACCGTTTAATGCAAAATTCAATAAGGTCCCGTTATTGTTGGAACCACTGTTATCAGTAAGCGTTGTAAGGCCCGTATTATTCTGACTCGGATTTCCGGAGTTGAAGGAGTAACTTCCAACTAGTCCCGTTGTGCCATTCGAGCTACAAACTCTGGAATTTGCCAATTCTTGAGCTGACAATGCGCGAGACCAGATTTTAACATCATCCATTTTTCCACTATAATACTGTTGATTCGTATTACAACCTAATTGAAAAGAGTTAGGCGTTGAACCTACCTGAAGCGTTATAGCCGGACCAACTGGTTGACCATCCAGATACATTTGTGAACCACCTGTGACGCCTACCTGAAAAGAAAATGCCACATGATGCCATAGGCTGTCATTGAGATTAGCGCCATTGTATGTTACAACTCCCGGTGTTGATCCACCCCAAATAAAAGTACTCAATTTATTATCCACTAAAAATAAACCGTAAAAAGTACTTCGCACAACTAATCCTCTAAAACCAGAATTATTTGCGGTTGTATTGATCCATGCCTCTATAGTTCCCTGGTTTGCAATTTGGGAATGTGTGCTGGCAGGTAATGAAACTGCATCATTTATCCCGTCGAAATGCAGTGCATTTTGGTTTTGACCAAAAGAAATAGTTTCTGACAGAAGCAGAAAACAAAGTAAAATTAGTTTTTTCATATAGATTTGAATTTTTATTTGCAAAAATAAAACAGAAATCACTGAAATGCCATAATTGCTTTGTGAACTGCAGGTTTGAGTTTGTGAACGGTAAAATTCAGCCCTATGAAGTGCGAAAAAGTGAAGATGAGAAGGATTGAAAACCCGATAAGTTTATTTCAGGTACTCTTGAACGACTAGTCTGCGTTCACGTGAAATCGGGATTTTGGCCCCATTTGATAATGTCAAGGATCCACCATCAGCTTTGGAATAGGAGGAAACCTGATCAAGGTTAACTAAAAAAGACCGGTGTGTTCGAATGAATTTTGGGATAGATTCTAAGGTGGTTTCAAAGTATTTTAAATTTTTCGAGACTATTTTTTGCTTGTTTCCTGCACAAACGATTTTGACATAGGACCCATCTGCCTCCAGGTAGTAAATATCGTGAATCGGTATGTACTCATATCCTCCCTGAACTGGAATGCACAGTAAGTTATTGCCTTCATCACCCAAATTGGCTGTGAGTGCGGTTAATTTCGTCTGATTGTCAAGAGTATTTCTTTGTTGCTGCAATTTCGCTACGGCTTCTAATAAATGGTCTTCTGAAATCGGCTTCAAAAGGTAATCAAGAGCGGAAAGGCGGAAGGCCTTAATGGCATAAGCGTTGTATGCAGTGGTGAAAACGATGCTTCCCTTAAATTTGCTTGAACAAAGTTCTTCAGCTAATTGCATTCCTGATCTTCCTGGCATTTCAATGTCCAGAAAAACAGCATCCGGTTGTTCTCTTTCTATTAGTTTTAAACCCTCAACGACATTCTCTGCTTCGCCAACACACATAATACTGGGTGCTAATTCTAATAACATAAGACGCAATAATTTTCGAGCTTGCGCGGAATCATCAATAATTACAAATTTGATATTTTCAGACATGAATGCGAATGGTTATAGTAGTTCCTGAAGACGCTCCGTTTTCAAAGTTATCCTTTATTTTAATACTAACTACATCTCGATTTTCAAAGTTGAGCAATTCAATACGTTTTTCTATTGCCGAAAACGCAAAGGACTTATGTTTGTCTCCATTCTGATTATTTATTAATTCAGAAGCAGCTCTACCAATTCCATCATCAGTAATCTCAATGGTTAAAATATCTTTTGTATCATTTGTGCTGATTTTAATCAAAAGTTGTTTCGATCCAGTTTTATGACGTAATCCGTGTTTAAAAGCATTTTCTACATACGGCTGTAAAAGAAGCGTAGGAATTTGTACCCCCGAAATATCAACATTGTCGTCAACTAAAATAGCGTAACTAAAATCACTTTGAAGTAACATTGATTCCAGTTCTATGTATAATTTTAAAGTATCTATTTCCTCTTCCAATGGAACATCTGTGAGAGAACTTAACTCCAAAACCTTTCTCACGAGGCTGGAGAAATCACTCAGGTAACGAGATGCATTTTTCTTATCATTCTCATAGATGTACCCTTTGATTGAATTTAAAACATTGAATAAGAAATGTGGATTCATTTGAGCCTTTATGGCATTCTGCTGAGTAAGTCGCAATTCATTTTCCAGTTTAAGTTGTTTCAATTCTTGAAATTGTTTTCTTTGAATAACCTTCAAACGCATTCTGAAAACTAAAAATGCAAGTACAAGCGTTGAAAGCGTTAACAGAATATAAAACCACCAACGCTGCCAAAAAGGAGGGCGGACGTATAAATTATAGCTAATTATATTGGCTGAATCAATACCTTCGTGATCTATCAACTTAAGTTCAATGGTGATATAACCGGTAGGTAGTGAAGCAAAATCTATCTTTTCAACAACTCCAGGCACCTTAATCCAGTTGCTATTTGATTCTTTTATACGATATGCAAATTGAAAATTACCGTTAGATCGGTAGCTTATTCCGTCAGCAAATAGTGTCAGCTTATCGTTATAATTGAGTTCAATCAGTTTTTTTTGATTTACCGACGCTCCATTAATAAGTATTTTACGCAAAATGATGCTTGACTTAACCTTTTCAAACTTGAATAAGGAAAGGGGTATTTTTTGTATATTTTCCCCCGCCGCCCAACATGTGTCACCATAGAATACTATAGAACGAATGTTATTAGAAGATAGTCCTGCAAAACGGTCAAACAAAATCTGTTTTTTGGTTTCAGTATCTACTACCAATATGCCTTTATTGCTTGCCATGAAAAGCCGATGATCATGAAAACGTATCTGAGACACACGGATATTAGTTCCAATCTGGGTAATTTTTTTAATTGTATTATGCTTGTCAATTGCATACACTCCGCCATCAAAAGAATAAGCATATATGACGTTTTTTATTGAATCTGAGCTTATTGAAATAATTTGTTTGCCACTTAGATAGTCCTTCCTCACTTTATAAGTATCATCCACTGGATGTAGTTCTTTCAACCCACTATTTGAAGCAACAAAAATGGAGGAAGAAAATGGAGAAATACAAATATCTCGGTACCAGTCCAAATCTATCATGTTCTTTTTTTCAAGAGGTTCATAGATTGATTTTGTATAAAAAAGTCCATGTGAGCTGAGAAAAAAATATCCGTTTTTAACACGCAACATAGATTTCATCGATCGAGCGTCCTTATTTACTAATTGAAAAGCTCCCCTCTTAAATTTATAAATACTACTTATTTTATTGAGGTACAAACAATTATCAACGGGATCAAAATACATCGCCCCCATATCGGAAAGAGGTTCATGGTAAAATTTTTCCAGTTCTCCCGATTGAGGATTAATACAAGTCACAAAGCCATTTGTACCCCCTATATAAACATTTTCATTATTCATGCATATATGGGAAAACTGCTCAACTGAACCCTTTTCATTTAATGTCTGCCAACTACTGATTTCCATATTTGGAATGCGAATCAATCCGTTATGCAAGGTACTAAACCAATAATTACCATCGTTATCATAAATTCCATTAGAAAAAGAATATTGTTCGTACATTAATTGAGTTTTACCGCTATTGGCATCATGACAAATAAGACCTGTATACGTACCTATCCACAATTTACCGTCCGGCGACTCAAATACAAAATTAATCTTTTTTCCTTTGAGTATATTTATAAGTTTTGCATTCAGATAATCGGTGTATGTCCCATTATCGAATCTCAGTATTTTTTCGCCGTTATAACTAAGGATCCAAGGATATTCGGAAAATCTGGAAAGCAAAAATATATGATACATATAGCGTTCATCTAATTGAATTACTTGCTCTTTACCGTTCTTCCAGATTAAGACCCGCGCGCCATTCTGATAGTAAACATTTCCATCCTGATTAGAAAACGCTTGCAAAGTATGGTTGTTTTCATTAAAGCCCAAATAATGATTTGATGATCTTACTGTGGTTATTTTATTATCAACTTCATTTAGTTTGAAAGTTCCTTCACTAGATGTGATCCAGATATTCCCTTTGCCATCATCTGCTAATCCATTTACTGATTTATTCCAATTTGCTACTACAAAAAGCTTATCTTTTTCTATATAAAATAATTGTCGATTAAAATTGTAAGCGTATATTCTACCCGTTTTTTTACTTTCAATAATACCAGTTACTGAGCGAGAAGTAAGTTCAGAAGAAGTAAATTGTTCAAACCGTATACCATTGAAGCGGTAAAGTCCAGCATCAGAACCTACCCAAATATATCCAACCCTATCTTGATGTACCCAATACATTTCATTAGAAGGTGCTCCACTTTCAACATTATAGAAAAAAAAAGGTGGGTTTTGTGCCAAAATGGCAAATGGAAAAATCAGTAAAAAAATAAAATTTATTCCTTTTTTCATTTTAGTTGAACGTAATTACTTTTACAATAATCATCTAAATAAACTCAAGTAACTAAACACATTCATTCGACCCTTAACAAAATACAGGTTTCGGCAGCGGTAATTGCACAAAAGGCCCCAAAATATTGGGTTAATTTTTTCAAGACCTTCAGGTCAAAGAACCAACACTCCGCGAAGCGAAAAACAGCAACTCAAGGTGACAATGCTTCTGTTTTGGCGAGCCAAACAACAAAAAGCCACTATTTTTGTGGCTTTTTTGTCGATTGAATTAGCACTTATTCTTTAATTCTGGCCCTGATATCACTAAGTTTCAGGTCGACCAGTAGAATTCCATCCCTGAAGATTTCAACAAGTTCCCCCTGTTTTTCCTCTTCCCAATTTACATTGTCAGTAAGTTTGTAAGCACCGTTTTCCAATGTAATTTTCATAAGACCTTTGGCTGATTTCTTGGTGCCGTCATCAGTAATCGGATCTTTGTAAATGGCACGGCCCTCACCGTTTACTTCGCCGTAAGTGGCTTTCATGGCAAATCCAAAGGTATCTCTAGTGTTGTACTGATAAGTATAGGAGCCGATGCCCAATATGACATTTGTGGAGGCAAAACCTTTGGCTTTTAACCGTTCACATATCTGTTCAGCTCTTTGCAGAGTTATACTGTCACCGTAAATCGCTGCAATCTGAGGTATCAGTTCTTTATACCCTTTGCTATTAACGGAACCGCCGAAGACATCCCAAAGCAATTCGATAACACCTTTCTGTTCAACAATGGATTTTCCGGCAGTTGTGCCGCAAATGATATCGACAGGGTCTCCGCTATCAGGACGTATAACCACTCTGCCTTCGCGGGTGGAGATTTCCTGTTTCAATCTTGGGAGATAATCAGTCAATACTTTCCAAAGGTCCCAGGTATCAGATACAATAGAGACAATACCTTTTGGATATAACTCGCAGATAAGTCTTTTGAAAGTATCGAATTCACCTTCTGTAGTGCCCATACACATCACTGAGTGCTCGGTAGCAGCCACCGAACCACCGATCAGTTCTTTATCGGAGTCTGCATGATAGTATTTTTCAAGCATATCAATAGCCGGAATAGTATCTGTACCCGTAAAACTCAGCAAGTGCCCCATTCCTGAAATCAGTGCAGCTTCTACACCTGCCATTCCACGCATGGAAAAGTCGTGTGCCTGCCAGTTTACGAACTCAGGACTGGAAGAAGTTTCTGCTGCATATTTATCAAGGATCTTTCTGTACTGTTTTGCTATAGTCGCAGAATTGCACGGCATCCAGACCATTGCAGACAAAAGCGTTTCAAAGTAATTGGTCAGCCAGAAGAATTCAGGAACCGTATTGTACATGGTAAACATAGGTACACGGATAGGAACAACACATCCTTCAGGCAGTGCTTTAAAGACCATAGGTATATAACCCAGGTCATGAAGGGCTGCTATGTGTTCAATACCAACATTATTTGGTCCGAGATAATTGTTGATTCTTCTGGAATATTCTTCCATGATCTGTTCTTTGGGCTGACTGAAGAA
>CAINVS010000603.1 GCA_903854205.1 uncultured Bacteroidota bacterium
CTAAAATTTTTAAGCAAAAAGCGAAGGAAAGGCTTTAGCCTTCAAAAGCAAATACCAAAGGAGCCAGATTCAGCCTGTGTTTGTAAAGGTAAAAGGATCTAATATTTAACCGCAAAGGGCGAGAAAGTACACGCAAAGGGCATGAAGATTTTCTACTTAATTTTCAAGAATTTAAGACCCGAACGGAGTGAGCTCTACAATTATTAATTTAAAAAGCAAAGGAAAGGCTTTAGCCTTTAAAAGCAAATACCTTAGGCATCTCTATCTAAAAAAGCCCCGGCAAATACCGAGGCTATTATAAATATCACAGGGGAAGCCATTAGATAGTTCCGGTTAGTGTTTTTCTAAGTAAAATCGCTTTCATCTAAAATCTCAAAGCCTTCCATATCCTCGTCATCATCGTTGCCCCACATATCTTCTTCTGCATCATCGAGTGATTCTTCGGCAGAGAAATCGGTGCGGGAACGCTGAACCATACCGCCCCATTTGGCAGAATAGTTATAAAGTCCTTTTTCCAATTCTATGAGATAGGTTTCCATCCATTGACGGAAAGAACCTGCTACCAGTTTGCGTTTGGGACTATCGTGCAAAAAACGGACAATTTGTCCAATTTGTCCATCTTTAGTGGGTGCAAAGTCCATACAGTAGTGTTTGCCTTTGCCATCACCGGTAAGGGGCAGCCAATAGGGATTGAACCATTCGCTGCGGATTCCGTTTTCAGGTTCCGATTCGAGATCATCGAACTCTCCTGCATAAAATCTTTCTCTCATTTTGGCTCTTTCCTCAATCATTCGTTCGACGGAATAGAGCTCTTCCAAACCAAAGAGACGGTCTTCCGATTCGGAATACTGACCATTGTGTATTTTATAAAATTCTTTGAATTCAGCAGGCATATCAACGCCCATCATCCTTTCAAGAGATTCGAAAACTTCATCTTCAACCCCGTCGTTAAGGTCGTCCAACAGTTGATTGGCATGTTTGTCGAGCCAAGCTTCAAATCGGTTCCAGAGATCTTGCATGTTATTATCATATATTTTGCAGGCATTTTTTTTGCCCAAGGTGATCGTTTCGGCAAATATAGGAAATTAGGGTAAAGAGGAAAGATAAAAATAGAAAGAAAAATATCAGACAGTGAAAATAGTTTAAAAAATGAACTTAATTCAGATCAACATTGATAAAACGGCTGAAAGTACTATTTCCGACTGCATCGAAGGCCCTCACCTGAAATTCGTAGGCACCGGGAACAAGTGTAGTCGGTATGATGTAATTGAAATCATAGTTATAGGAATTGCCGGCACTGCTGTTCAAAAGATTTGTCCAGGCCAGTTGCCTGTTTCCGGAAGGCGTAAAATATACAAGTTCAAGTCTACTGCCGTCAAGCGGCTGATCATCTGTTACATTTCCATAAACCTCAATATTTTGGCCTCTATTCAGCGTAAGTGCAGTTGTAGGATAATCAACTGTGAGCGTCGGAACAACTGAGTCAGAAGTATTTTTCAACAGAATACTGTAGGCCGTAGTGCCCCCGGCCTCATTACCCGATTCATCCAAAACTCTTATCTGAAAATGATAAGTACCTGCTGTAGCATTGGCAGGAACCACTATGGTTTTGGTAATAATCTGTTCGGTACCGATTAAGTCCGTCAGATCCAAAACCTGCCAAGGACTGACCGCAGACTTATGGCCATGACAATCAAAATTTTCATGAATATCGATTTTGAGTTGGGAAAGGCCCTTGTTATCACTCAATTTCAATTGCAGCTCAAGGGTTTGACCGCTGTAAATTCTAATGACATTATTTTCTTCCAATTCACCGCAGACCGTGTCGCTTTGCAGGGCATGAGAAACGCTGAGCAATTCTATAGACGGACTGCTCGTATCTGTTTGTTTTTTACAGGATTGCAATACTGTAAGCAATAAAAAAACCGCGCTGAATAATTTAAATATGTTCATAATATCGTTTTGTTTAATACAAAAATACAATTTCATGCAACAATGTTGCAATAAAAGCATTATTTTTGTTTTCAAATTTAGCAAAATTGATGAATATTAAAATTTCAATACTGTTTTTATTCTTATTGCTGACAATCGGACTGTCTGCACAATACAGAATTGAAGGGGAAGTCTTTGACCAAAGCAGCGGACAGCCGATGCCGGGTGCATACGTTTGGCTATTTCCCGACAGCACGGCAACCGTCTGTGACGAAAATGGTTTTTTTGTTCTTTATGCGATAGAAGGCCGCGATTCCGTGCAGCTGAAAGCCAGTTTTGTAGGACGCAATGACGTGCTGTTCAAGCAAATTTTACAGAAAAATCAGAAGAACTATCATGTGCACCTGTATATGAATGAACTGGATTGTGAAAAATGTAAAATTGCCGATATTGTCCTTGTTGAAGAAACGGCCCTTGCCCGTCGAAACTCCCAGTCATCCGCCCTTTTCAACGGTTCTTTTTTTGAAGAAAATCTGCAGGGTAATTTCTCAAAGTCTTTGGAAAAAATTGCAGGTATTAATACTATAAACATAGGTGTAGGAATTGCAAAACCGGTCATCCGAGGACTTTCGGGCAACAGAATCATTGTCAACCAAAACGGTATTGGCCAACAGGGGCAGCAGTGGGGCAATGATCACGGATTGGAAATTGATGCGCTTGGGGTTGACCGAATGGAGCTGATTAAGGGTCCGAGTTCTTTGCTCTATGGCTCCGATGGCTTGGGCGGTGTCATTAATATTCTGCCGGAGCGTATCGCTGCTCATAATTCTCTAAAAGCTTCGCTTATTGGCATTTACAAAAGCAATAATGGTCATTGGGGAACATCGGCGCATATAAGCAGCAATTATCACAACTGGTTTGTACAGCTCCGTTACAGCCGTCAGGAGGCCGGCGATTACCGTATTCCGGCCGACAGTTTTATATACAATGGTTTTGTATTGCCCATCTTCAATCATCAACTAAAAAACACAGCAACTAAAGAAGAAAATGTCCATTTTAGTTTTGGCACGCTTCAAAAATGGGGCGTTCTGCGTTTTACCGGCTCTCATTTCGGTTTCCGTTCCGGAATTTTCTCGGGTGCTATGGGAATTCCAAGAGCCTATGATCTGCAGCCGGATGGAAATAACCGAGATATTGACCTGCCCTCTCAGTCGGTCAGCCACCTCAAATTCATTTTTAATGCCGATTTTTTATTGCCGGACAAAGGTCAGTTAAAATTTGATGCAGGCTATCAGCGCAATCTGCGTCGGGAATTTTCATTTGCACATGCACACAATCGTACAGAAAATGGATCGGCAGTATCAGACCTCGCTTTAGAGCTGCTTTTGCAGACTTTTAGTGCCAACCTGAGACATCAGCAACCAATTTCTGAGAAGCTAACGTTAAAATCCGGAACGAGCTTCCAATATCAGCAAAACGAACGTGCCGGTTTTGATTTTTTGCTGCCTGATTTCAAAACGCTGAGGGCAGGCATTTACGGTATCATTGAATTTTACAAAAATTCACGTTTCAAAGCTGACGGTGGTTTCAGAATTGATATTGCCAACAACAGCAGTGATTTTTATGAACAACCGATTATAGTAAACGGTTCTGAGCTGCTTTCACTTGGTTCTCCTGCGCTCAATCAATTTTTTTTAAATTATGCCGCAGCTGCCGGAATCTGGTATGCTGTAATTCCCGAAAAATGGGCATTTAGGGCTCATTTAGGCCGCAGTTTCAGGGTGCCGCATCCGGTCGAAACAGTATCGAATGGGGTACATCACGGAACTTTCAGACATGAGCAGGGAACTGCAGATTTACTGACAGAAAAAGGATTACAATTAGATCTCAGCAGTGATCTGACCTTTGAAAAGGGAGAGGTTTTCCTTTCCATATTTGCCAATTATTTCGACAATTATATCTATTTGGGTCCAACGGCCCGTTTTTCACCCCTCCCTGATGCCGGACAGCTTTTCAAATATCAGCAAACGGACGCCTTTTTTACAGGGGGTGAATTGAGCTGGAATTATAAACTCTTATCTTTTCTGCAGCTGAAACAGGCCTACGACTTTGTTTGGAATATAAATCTGGAAACCTTTCTGGGGCTGCCTTTTACGCCTCCGGCATCCATCCTGACAGAACTGAGATTAGAAATGCCAAAATCTTGGAAAGTCCTCAATAAAGGCTATTTTGAATTGGGCTACAGATACCGTTTTGCGCAGAACAGGGTGGATAGAAATGAAAAAACTACACCCGTTTATCATCTGATAGACTTGGGACTGGGGACTACTTTTCGATTCAAAAAACAGGATATTATTGTGGGCATTCAGGTGCAGAATCTGCTGAACACTTCATACCTGCAGCACCTCAGCCGCTACAGGCTGCTGAATCTGCCGGAACAGGGCAGAAATTTAGTCCTTATGCTGAAAATTCCATTTGAAATCAGCTTGGACAAATAAAAAGCAACAGAACCTAAATCCTGCCGCTTTAACAAATTTTTTCTGTAATAAATTTATGGGATTGTAAATCTTACTGACTGTTCCAATTTCTCAGTACAATCATGATTTTTACAGCTTTTAGCCTTTAGTCGAAATGCTGTTCCTGAAGGAAATCCTGACAGATCAACATTCTGAGTAATTGTTTTTGTTTTCACATGATCATGTGTTTGAATTGGAAAAGGCGCTATCTCAGCGGCTCCTAGAGAATCTACAGTGAGACTCAGTTCAATTTCCTCCAACTCTACAGGAGAATCAAATTTTACCTCAATTTGGAGGTTAGCGGCATCGCTGACAATGGCTTCATCAACAGGGTTAATAAATTCAATTGTGAAATCACCTTTGTTTTTATCACAAGAGCTTAAAAAACCAACAGTTGTCAGTAAAAAGACAAAAATCACTAATTTCATTTTCATATAATCGTTTTTTATTAATGCAACAATGTTGCAAATATAAATCAATTATTTGACTTTGCAACATTGTTGCATATAAATTTCATTAAAAAAGACAACTTTAGAATTGAAAGAAGGTCAGGAAGTATAATTTCAGCTGAATAAGGTCAATAATAATCATTTTTTTTAGCATCTTTGAAGTCCAAAACTTCAATACATGTTTAATATAATAGAATATAACGAAGCCAATTTTAAATTATTGGAAGGGGATTATGAACAGCTATCGCAATTCCTGAAGGGGCCAAATGAGGAAATAGTTCAATGGATCGATATTGACATATCACACAAAATTTGTGTCGAAAGTCTAGGTGCATATTACAAATTGCACCACCTAACAGTTGACGATATACTCAATCCCGGTCAATTACCGAAAATAGAGGCTTTTGACGATTATTTTTTTCTGACGTTGAAAATGATGCACATAGTTGACGAGGATGAAATTGTATATGAAAATGTCAGCTTTGTTGCCGGAAAAGGCTTTGTGATTACTTTCCAGGAAAAGCCGGGAGATGTTTTCGAAGATGTAAGAAGCAGGATTATAAATTATAAAGGATATTTACGCAAAAAAAAAGCTGATTATCTTTTTATAAGATTAGTAGAGGCCATTGCAGATAATTATGGTATTACACTGGAACACATAAGACAGCATATTGAGGGGATTGAAAGTAATCTTTTGAATGGCAAAAGACATAAGGTAAAAGTCAGTAATGAGATTCTTTATATTAAGAAGGATTTAAATCTGATCAGAGGGTATATTGTTCCTGCAAGAGAGGTTTTGGGTAAAGTCAAAACAGAAACCGGGCATTTTTTAAATAAATCTACCATTGCCTACCTTCATGACATTCAGGATCATGTTGGATTTCAGGTCAGCCTTTTTGAAACATTGCGCGAAATGATGAAAGACTTAATGGACTTATACAATGCTCAAACAAGCAATGAATTAAACCATATTATGAAAACGCTGACTATCATTTCAGCACTATTTATTCCGCTTACTTTTGTGGCAGGCTGGTACGGTATGAATTTTGAACACATGCCTGAAATTGACTGGCCCTACAGTTATCCGATACTGATTGGACTGATGATTATAATGACTTTGGGTATGATAATTTATATGAAAACAAAAAAATGGTTCTGATAATACGCAATAAAATGAAGCGTAAGATTCGTCCAATTGTATCCGTACATCTTCACATTAAATGAAAATACTTCAGCTTACCAAAAAATTTCCTTTTCCCCTAAAAGACGGCGAAGCGATTGCCGTAACTTATCTCGGAAAAGCCCTGCACGATTTGGGTGCAGAGCTCAGTTTACTAAGTATGAATACTAGCAAACACCCTTTTAACATTAAAACACTGCCTGCCGATTTCAATCATTACAAAAATATTCATCTGGTCGATATTGACAATAGAGTAAAAGTCTTGGATGCTTTTCTAAATCTATTTTCTCAAAAATCCTATCATATTGAACGTTTTGTTTCTCCGGAATTTGAGCAAAAACTAAAACAGTTGCTGCAGGAAGAAGATTTTGATATTGTACATCTGGAAACACTTTATCTTGCTCCTTATATTGAAACTATCAGAAAGTATTCCAAGGCTAAAATTGCCATGCGTTCCCACAATGTGGAGCATGAAATTTGGAAAAGGATAGCTAAGAATACCAATATTGGCGCAAAAAAATGGTATCTTCGGCTGCTGACAAAGCGATTGGAAGATTTTGAAGTGTCAAATCTCAATCTGTACGACATCATGGTAGCTATCACAGAAAGAGATTTGGGTTTCTTTAAAAGTCTTGGCCTTAAAATTCCGGCAATAGTCGCACCAATTGGTCTGGAACTGAAAGATTATCCTGAAACAGCGCAAAAAACAAACAATAATAACGATTTCAGCTTTATAGGTTCACTGGATTGGATGCCCAACATTGAAGGGTTGAAATGGCTTTTGGATCTTGTTTGGCCCAAAGTCATTGAAAAAGCACCTGAGGCCCGATTTCATATAGCAGGCCGAAACACACCCGATTGGCTCAAAGAATTGAATAGACCCGGAGTCATTGTACATGGCGAAGTGCCGGATGCTGTTGCTTTTATTTGTGAACATCAGACAATGTTGGTACCTTTGCTCTCAGGAAGCGGCATGAGGGTAAAAATTTTGGAAGGAATGGCAATGGGTCGTCTTGTTATTAGCACCGATTTAGGTCTGGAGGGAATTCCGGCCTCAGGGGGCAGAGAAGTTTTGGTAGCAAATAAGGCCGATGCTTTTGCAGAAGCTATATTATATGCATATCATCATCCTAAGGCCGTAACAGAAATGGGTAATGCCGCAAGAACATTCATTCATGACCATTTCGATAATAAACATATTGCCAAAAAAGTATTGAATGCTTACAAAAACCTCTGTCATAAAGTATAATTTATGATTATTCTAATCTCTGTATTTTTTTGGTTTTCAGGATTTTGCCTGCTTCACTCCTACCTCTTCTATCCGCTCATACTTCGTATTGCGGCAAGAAGAAAGCAGGCGCATGCACCTATCTTCCAAAGATCAGAGCAATTGCCCAGGGTTTCTGTTTTGCTTTCGGCGTTCAATGAGGAAGCAGTTATAAAAGAAAAATTGAAAAGCATTTTTAGTTCAGATTATCCCCTGGATCAACTTTATGTATACATAGGCTCTGATTGTTCTACAGATAAAACCAATGAAATTATTGAGAATTTTGGGAAACAATACCCAAATAACCTTTACTTCAATCCTTATGCAGAAAGAAGAGGCAAGCCAATGGTGATCAATGATTTAGCAGCAAAAGCAACTGCAGATTATCCAAAAGGCGCCGATCATATTTTCATCATTACTGATGCCAATGTAATGTTTAGCCCTGAGGCTGTTTTTCAATTGCTTAAGCATTTTAAAGATCAGGAAATAGCTATAGTTGACTCCAATATTACCCATCCGGAATTTGCAGAAAAAAAAGCAGGAATTGCCCGCAATGAAAAGGGGTATATTTCAAGAGAGGTTGGTATAAAATATTTAGAGGGGTTAGCCTGGGGCTGCATGATCGGTCCATTGGGCGGCTGTTATTCAGTTCGTTCTACTTATTTTTCAGAAGTACCTGCCGGTTTTCTGGTAGATGATTTTTATATTGCCATGAAAGCTTTTGAAAAAGGCGGCAAGGCGATCAATGAACCTTTAGCCCTCTGCTTTGAAGATGTTTCCAACAGCATCAGTGAAGAATTTAGAAGAAAAACCCGTATCAGTACAGGAAATTTTGCCAATCTGGCTACTTTTTGGCGATTACTTCTGCCCAACCGAGGTGCTTTGGCATTTGCATTTCTTTCACATAAAGTCTTTCGTTGGCTGGGGCCATTTTTTATCATCTTGGCTTATATCAGTAATACAATTTTAGCATTTTCATTTAGCGGCAACTTATTTTATCAAATTTTGTTTTTAATTCTAACAATCGGTCTCTTTGCTGTACCTTTGCTGGACTTTTTACTAAAAAAGGCAGGTATCAACATCGAACCCTTAAGGTATATCACTTATTTTTTGGCTATGAATGCTGCCCTGTTGAAGGGATTCATCAATTATCTAAAAGGAGTTAGCAATAATGTCTGGCAACCAACAAAACGAAACATCGAATAGGAAATTAGATTCCATAGAAGATGCAATAGAAGCTATCCGAAACGGCAAAGTCATCATCGTAGTTGATGATGAGGACCGCGAGAACGAAGGTGATTTTATTTGTGCGGCTGAAAAAATCACACCCGAAATTGTAAACTTCATGGCGACTCATGGTCGCGGACTAATATGTACGCCACTTACAGAAAAACGTTGCAGAGAATTGAATTTGCGCCCAATGGTGGAGTACAACACCTCTAATCACGAAACTGCTTTTACTGTTTCGATTGACCTTTTGGGCTTTGGCTGCTCCACGGGAATCTCGGCATATGACCGATCCACCGGTATTAAGCGGCTGACCAATCCCGAGGCCATCTGGACAGATTATGCAAGACCAGGGCATATCTTCCCGCTTGTAGCTAAGGATGGCGGTGTTCTTCGAAGAGCAGGCCATACGGAAGCAGCAATCGATATTTCAAGACTGGCCGGCTGCTATCCTGCTGGTGTTCTTGTAGAAATTCTCAAAGAAGACGGTTCGATGGCACGACTGCCTGATCTTTTTAAAATTGCAGATAAATTCGAACTTAAAATAGTCTCTATTGCTGATCTTATTGAATATCGTATCAAGCATGAAAAGCTGATTGAAAGACTTATATCTGTTAATATGCCAACAGAATATGGCGATTTTGAACTGATTGCATTTCATGACAAGACCCGAGACGAAACGCACCTGGCACTCAAAAAAGGAGATTGGAAAGAGGAGGAAACTGTTTTGGTTCGTGTACATTCATCCTGTCAAACAGGTGATATTTTCGGCTCCTTCCGTTGTGATTGCGGCCCACAGTTACATGCATCTATGCAAGCAATTGAAAAAGAAGGCAAAGGCTTGTTACTTTATATACAGCAGGAAGGAAGAGGTATCGGTCTTCTGAATAAGCTAAAAGCCTATAAACTACAGGAACAGGGTTATGATACAGTTGAAGCTAATCTTAAACTGGGATTCAAAGCCGATCAACGCGATTATGGTATAGGCGCTCAAATTCTTAGGGATCTAAATATTTCCAAAATGCGTCTGATGACCAATAATCCCAAAAAACGAATCGGACTCATAGGCTATGGTCTGGAAATTGTTGAAAATGTAGAGCTTGAAATTCAGGCCAATGAACACAATGAGTTTTATCTTTTGACTAAAAGAGATAAAATGGGTCATAACATTATGAAAGAAGAAAAGTAATACCTAATAGGTATTTGAATACAAAATGTCTCATCTGATTAAAGGTGAGGCATTTTTTTTGGAATTTTATTAAAAAGAAGTATTTTTAGATTTCTAATCTACCTATAAATTTAAAAAATGCTACTTACCAATTGTCCTCTATGTGAGACTGAAATCAGCAAATCAGCTTTTAGCTGCCCTAAATGCGGACATCCTTTGCGTAAACCGGAAAGAACTGTTCTAGGTAAATTTGTGAAATATCTTTTCATTGCCTTCAATTTTATTATGTTGGCGATCTTTTTAGTGATATTTTTTGATTTCTTTCAAGAAACAGAAGGGCATGAAAAAATAGGCGAAAAGGCAATATTTATGGGGCTTGGACTTTATATATCAGCAATGATAGTGATGACTTGGGTGCCGATATCAATCATTTTAGGTATACTTACATTTTTAACGAGGGCAAAAAAACAATAATAGCCATACACCACTTATTAAAAATGACGCATCTTTATTAATAGTTGAATGTATCAGCAGCATTCAATTGAGTTTTAGGATTTCATAACTTTCTGTATTTAAAGGTTTAAGGTCTTTTTTAAGAGAAACTGACTGGTTGTGCATGAGTTAAAGCTCAAAATCAAAAAGGTTAGTTGTGTGTGTGGCCCCGTTGTACAAACAGCGGGGTTTATTTTGTTTAAAGATTAACTGGCTAATCAAAAAACTTTTAAAAAAATAATCAAAATAATTCATGCAATTATTTTTCAAAACTGATAGAAAACAATCCTCCTTTACCCGATTTTTTAAATTCATTATGAATGTTTTTCCCGTATATCGGGGTACAGGAGGCAGGATTATTTTTATATCTTCCGATTGGAAAGAAGTTTATGTTCGTCTGCGTCTTAACTGGCGCACTAGAAATTATGTGGGTACAATATTCGGGGGCAGTCTTTACGCAGCCGCAGATCCTATTTTGATGCTGCAGCTTATCCGAATTCTTGGTAAAAACTATGTTGTTTGGGATAAATCAGCTGCTATCCGTTTTCGCAGACCGGGTGTAAAGCCGCTGCAAATGAGTTTTTTGGTAACAGAAGAACTGCTGGAAAGAATTACAACTGCCGTGGAAACTTCAGGTGAATATGAATTTACAGAACAGTTGGATTGGGTAGACAAAGAAGGGTTGGTTTATGCAGTAGTCGAAAAAACGATCTATGTCGCAGATAAAGCACATTATAACAAGAAAAGAGCAGATAAAATGAGCCAAAAAACCGGCTAATTTTCATTTTAAAAAGATTTTAATTTCTAAAAAAATATGTATCTCGATAAAAATTACTGGGAACAGCGCTGGGAACAAGAGCAGACGGGCTGGGATACAAGAAGTATTACTACCCCAATCAAAGAATATTTTGATCAGGTTGAAGATAAAAATGCAAAAATACTTATACCCGGCTGCGGCAATGCACACGAAGCGATTTACCTATTCGAACATGGGTTTAAAAATGTTTTTATTTGCGACTGGGCAGAAGCTCCTTTGCTTGCATTTGCTGAAAAAATGCCGAATTTCCCCAAAGAGCAGCTGCTTTGTACTGATTTTTTTGAATTAAAAGAAAACGGTTTTAATTTTGTCATCGAACAAACTTTTTTCTGCGCATTGCCGGTAGTTATGCGGCCGTTCTATGCAACAAAAATGAGAGAATTGCTGTGTTCCGGAGGAAAACTGATTGGCTTGCTTTTTAATTTTCCATTAACAGAACAGGGTCCACCTTTTGGAGGTTTCGAAATTCTCATTTATGTCGGTTGGCATAAAAACTTTGATGAAAAACCGGTTTTTGAAAAAAAACTGAGCA
>CAINVS010000604.1 GCA_903854205.1 uncultured Bacteroidota bacterium
AATGTTATTTTCTGTTTCTTACAGCACAAAAATCATAAGTTTTAAATCTTTTAGCAATGTCTCCGATCATTTTCAAAAATGACTGTACTCACTTACAAAAAAATCCCTGAGGGAAGGCCATCAGGGATTTTATTTATTTTTACAGACGTTTTAAAATCAATCTTTTGCAACGAATTTTATGGTAAGTGCTGAATTTCTGAGTTTCTTTGAAAATCTTGAAATAGCGAAAAAATTAGGCATCAAAAAAGCAAATCCCATAAGTGCCAATGCGACTGAAGCGGATGCATTTAAACTCAAGTTGAGAACCTGAACCATATTTATACCAATCATGCCGAATAAGAGCAACAACAGTGAGCTGCCAACAATCAACATGTTTTTTGTTCTTTTATTAATAGCTGTAAAAACCTTTTCAGACCAGGTTTCCACCTTTGCAAAATAAGGGTTGAATGCCTGTATTTTAAGACCTCTTTTACAGTATTCCATTATTTTATCATAATAAACAGGGCTGTAAGTCTCCAAATAAAGAAATTTATAACAGTCGGTAATCAGCATAAGGGTAGAAAGATGAAATGGCTCAATTGCAAGTGCTACAAGCAGAAAATCAAGTGCTTTTATATAATTGTGATGCCGGTAATAATTTGATCCCTGCTTGAATTGCTGATCAAATTCTTTGTCTAACTCCGTTTTTTCTTTATCGCTTAGTCCCAACTTATCAATAGCAATACGAAAGTCCACCTCAGTAAAGCGGTGGTCTAGCTCATCCTGTAAGGTCATCATCTTTTGCAGGTATCCTTGCAGTACTTCCTTTTCCAAAGTATTAATTTAGATTGTTTGTTAGAAATGGTAGAAAGTAGGGGGTATTGAGTAGCGTGTATTTTTTTTGATAAAAGTACTCGTTACAATCACCGGACAATTGTTTTGAAGATGCTTATAGCAGGTTTAAACCAGATTCTCCAGTGGTTTTTTGCTTCGGAAGACAAAAGTCTTTCCTACGCGGTTCTTTTATACTTGACAGATCTTAAAAACTTTAAATCATCGGGTGGCTTTTCTTTGCGCACTTTGCGTAGATCTTTGCCTCTTTGCGGTTAGATTTTTAGATTGTCAGAGGCAGATTCACTTCTTAGTCCTTCGGTTCGTTGCACGGAGCTCGGCAAAGCCTCGGTTTTCAGGGCAAACGCAGGTTAAAACCAGCGGCTCCAGTGGCACCTGCTACGGAAGACTAAAGTCTTTCCTACGCGGTTCTTTTTTACTTGACAGATCTTAAAAACTTTAAATCATCGGGTGGCTTTTCTTTGCGCACTTTGCGTAGATCTTTGCCTCTTTGCGGTTAAATTTTATCAGATAAATCGTAGCTTGAAGCCAACGGTCACTATCTTATGGTCCCTGGCTCCTATTAACCTATTTCCCCGTAAACCATCGGAAAACATCCATACCATTTGCAAAAAGCAGCAGCGCAAGCAAGAGTACAAAGCCAACAATTTGGGCATATTCCAATACTTTCTGAGGTACAGGTCGGCGCATGGCAATTTCCACCAACAAAAATACGGCATGACCGCCATCCAATGCCGGAATCGGCAAAAGATTCATAAATCCGAGCAAAAGCGAAAGGAAAGCAGTGATAGCCCAAAAACGTTCCCATTCCCAAGTAGTCGGGAACAGTTTCGATATAGAGATAAATCCACCCAAACTTTCACTGGCTTTAACGTGACCGGAACCGGTGACGAGCTGACCCAATGCTTTGATGTTCACAACCAGAGCGCCCCAACCTTTGGCTACTCCCGCAGGGAAAGCACCAAAGAAAGTGTAGTGCTTGGTCTCCATAGTAAAGTAACGGTCAAAATCGTAAGGAACAACGCCGACAGTACCATCTTTTGTAGTTTTCAGGGTAAAGGTTTTGGGTTCTTCCAAACCTTTGCGGATGACAGTTATGGTAATCTCTTTTTCAGCATGTCTCGACACTTCTTTTTGGAATTCATCGAAATAGGGCATTGACATACCATTGCAGGCAATAATCGAATCTCCTGTCAATAAACCGGCTTTTTCGGCAGGCATACCTTTTTTGGTTTCTGCTACGACAAGCGGCACACGTGGCGTGAAGAAAGGTCTTTTTATGGATGCCAATTTAGAAGCAACAGAGTCTGTCACAGTTAAAACTGTGTCCTTATCTCCTCTTCTTACAGTAATTTCATTTGCCATATTAATGATGATTTCTTTCATCACAAAGCCCGGATCGTATTTTACCATTTTCTTTCCGCCGACTGCCAAAATCTGATCTCCATTTTTAAGACCCATTTCAGCACCCAAAGCATCAACTGCAATACCATTTTTCATGTTTTCGGCAGGCAGATACTGTTCCCCGTAGAAAAACAGCAGCATACCGTAAATGAAAAAACCGAGAATAAAATTAACAGTTACACCGCCCAACATGACGATGAGGCGCTGCCAGGCCGGCTTAGCGCGAAATTCCCAAGCTTCAGGTTCATTTTTCAACTGCTCGGTATCCATGCTTTCATCGATCATGCCGGCAATTTTTACATATCCGCCGAGCGGCAACCAGCCAAGGCCCCACTCTGTATCACCTTTTTTGAATTTATAAATTGAAAACCAAGGGTTGAAAAAGAGGTAGAACTTTTCAACGCGCATACCGAACCAACGGGCGGGCAAAAAATGTCCGAACTCGTGCAGCGTTACCAATATAGAAAGACTCAGAATAAACTGTAGTGCAACAATTGCATATTCCATAGAAACGGGAAAAGAAAATTTTTAGAGGAATAATATTATTCCATTGTAAATCAAATAATTATTAAAAATGAAGCCTTTATACATCATTAGTTTCAAACAAAACCCCACAAACATACTAAAAGTTTAGCAGATTTTGGCAGTATTTAACAAAATGATTAAGACCTGACAGCTTTTAAGTTCTTTATTATTAACTTTGGGGGCATGAAAAAGAAAATATTGATATTGATATTACTATGTATTTTTTGCCTTGAAAATGTGCGATCTCAAGCGCTAGTTCCAAATATTGGAGGGCAGTTAGGTCTTTCCTATTCGCTGGGGACACATGTACGCCGCCTTGGACTGAGCTGTCGTTTTTATTATCAGTATGATTTTGTACAGTTTAATATTCAAGCTGCCGCTGTCTATAATTTCAAAAGTCTGGGTTCGGAGGCAAAGGGTTGGGAAGAAAACATACAATTGGGAATGACAGGCGCCTGGGGTAAAAAAAGAGTAAATACTGATCTCGTACATCCGTATATGAATCCATCGGGCAATCAGACACTTAGGCCATACAGTGCGGCTTATGCCTATATTTTTTATTTCGATAAATTTGGTACTTCTCAGCGCAGCGGAGTTTTCGGATTTCAAATAAAGGATTTCCGCTTTTATTTTGAAAATGACTTTCTGGCTTTTCAGAGCATGGATAAATACCGTTCGGGTTCTTTAGGACTTTTTTACAGATGGAAAGATTGGCAGTTTGCGCTGAAACAGATTGCGTTCACGGGAGATCCTTATGGATCTTATTGCCCTTGGATTGAAGATGACGTATTTCCGTCACGCTCCGGTTTTATCGATATGACCTCAGCACCGCTTGGTAATAAATCGGTCGGCATTTTAGCCCTGCAGGCAGAAAGAAGATTGCCTGTCTCAGAATATCTGAATATTAACCGGCAGTTTCCGCTGGATCAGTATGTCGGTGTGGAATTGGGTATTGATGCAGAACAGATCAGAAATTTCTTTCAGAATAAACTGATTCATGATTCAAAGGTCCTCCCCCTCAATTGGGGTGATGTCAAAAATCCGCATGTGCCGATGATCTGCGAAGACGGTTGCCCTTATACCTATCATGAAGGCCAAAAAATACGCAAACCTAAATTGTATTTTCAAACTTCGTTAAATAATAGTATATTATATTAATCTTTTTGCTTTTTGTTCGCTTACAATTTGCAGATTGAAACATTGTTTTTTTTAGGAATTTATTTAACCAAATCAAGATGCCGCTCCGATGGAGCTCTTATAAAATTTGTGCCCTTTTGGGCTACAAAGATCGCCCCGCCTGGGCTGAACAAGTTCCAAAGTCTAAAGTAATGCGGCACATAAATGCAATTTTCCAACGACCTTAAGATCTGGAAAATCAAAATATTATTTAAGCCCCTTCGGGGCGACCTGTTATTAGGCATGAAATGCCGTAA
>CAINVS010000605.1 GCA_903854205.1 uncultured Bacteroidota bacterium
AGGATAACTGAAAATAACCTCACAGACAACTTAGAGTCAAAACCTAAGAAACCGCCCTGTACCGAACGGTACGCAGGGTGGTGTGAGAGGACGGCTGACGAGTTAATCGTCAGCCTCCTCTCGATTTAATAATTTATGGACCGTGAAAGGTAAAATCTAAGTTGCATTTTTTTTCTAATTCAAATCAGTACACAGAGAAAAAGAGAAACAGAAGATCAGAGATTATTTCTCACAATAAAAAGCATTTATTACAGGTGATAAAAACCATCGGAATTTGAATTTTCTTTGGCATAGGTATAGCCGTATTTTTTAATGATTAACTATTTCAAAATCAAGAATTTGCGAATAATAATATCATACAGAGGAACGGCCTTTCCATCTGTAACCTAATTTTAGATTAGCCCAAAAGCCCACTGTCAAAATATACAGCCAATGCAGGAACAGCGCAGGTAAGAAAATACCAAGCAGCTCGGTTCTTTTAAAGAAAAGTGTCGCTTCCCGCAGTAACATATAGTCCGAAATTGCTTTTAAAAGCCATTGTACAAGGAAGACAAAAAAAAACATACTGTTCCAAAATGTCATTAATCCCGATAGCAGAATTGACAGCATAAAAAGCCAGACCATTCCAAGCTGTATCTGAGTTCCCCATTGTTTATAGGCTCCTGATTTCGAAGCCCAGCGTATGCGCTGATGCCAAAAAGCTGAGAGTTTTTTCTCAGCTCTTGTACTGATAATGCTTTCTCGGCTCTTTAAAAATCTAATTCCATCAGGATATTTTGCAGCAATTTTTTGCATCAGCAGCATATCATCGCCTGATGCAAGATTATTTATCCCCTCAAAGCCGCCAACTTCCTGAAAAACAGCTCTGCTGTAAGCGAGATTGGCTCCATTGCACATAAATAAGTACTTCCCGGTAATACCTGCTCCCGTAATAGCCATCATTCCAAGAAAATCAAGCGATTGAAAGCGTTCAAAAAGGCTGCTTTCTTTATGAAAAACCACAGGGCCTGCAATTAATTTTACAGAATTGTTTTTTTCATAGAGTTCAGCTAATGAACTTAACCAGGCAGGAGAGGCAACACAGTCTGCATCTGTACAGACTATCAGGTCACCTGCAGCTGCTGCAATTGCTGTTTCCAATGCTTTTTTCTTATAGGAAACTACCGGGATGTCTTTAAATAAAGTCATCTCAATAATGTTAAGATTCGAAATGTATAAAGACTGGGCTGATTCTACCGTATTATCTTCAGAGTGATCATCCACCAATATTATTTCATAAAGAGATGGAGGATAATGTTGGGAGGCAATACTTTTCAGACAGTCGACGATATTGGCAGCTTCGTTTCGGGCTGCAATAATTACAGAGATTTTAGTTTTGGGGATATAGTCTGAAGCGGGTAAAAACTTAGGCATTTTTTTCCAGCCAAGCGTATAGCGCAGCATGAGTAATAGATAACCCATACCTGTTATTGCGGCAAAAAAAAAGGAGAAGACTGAAAACATGATTTTTTAAAATTATAGCTAAAATTACAGTTTTTTTTCAGAAGGGACTTGATTTTACAAATGATTAGGTATAAATTTGAAGTTGACCAAAATTCATTTTTTAGATTTTATCATCTTCAAATCTTCAAAACACCCTATGCTTTTCCCCGAATCACTTTTGCATTATGTATGGAAATTTCGACTTTTCGATCACAATAGCCTAAAAAGTACAAATAGCGAAACCATAGAAATTGAACATCCAGGCTATCACAATCGCCACGCTGGACCCGATTTCAGTGAAGCCCGAATTCGAATAGCCGAGACCCTATGGGTAGGGCAGGTTGAAATTCACCTCAGTTCTTCAGATTGGGTTCGTCATGGACATAATCAAGATGGAGCATACGATAACGTAATACTGCACGTAGTCTTTAATCATGACTATGAACTCTACCGCAACGATGGCTCACTGATACCTACACTGGAACTAAAGTCACGCATCTCCCAAGATATCATCAGGCGGAGCCTAATGCTGTTAAACAGCCCGGAGCGGATCCCCTGCGCCACACATTTCAAAGATGTACCGGAGCTTACAGTTCAGATGTGGCTTGAAAGACTTGTGGTAGAGCGACTAGAAATGAAAACAGAAGCCATTAGTCGTGAATTGGCACAGAATAAAAATCATTGGGAATCAGCATTCTATGTTTTTCTTGCTAAAAATTTCGGCACAGCGGTCAATGCAGAACCCTTTGAACATTTGGCAAGGACCTTACCTTTAGGTGTTTTGGCGAAACACAAAGACAGTCTTTTTCAGACCGAGGCATTGTTAATGGGACAGGCCGGATTTTTGGAAGAAGAATTTGAAGATGAATATCCTCAAAAGCTGAAGTCAGAGTATTATTTTTTGAGTCGAAAATTTGGATTGAATCCAATGAATGTATCATCGTGGAAATTTGGCAAAATGCGACCTGCGGCATTTCCAACAATACGTATTGCCTTATTTGCGCAGCTTATACACAATTCAAGTCATCTGTTTTCAAAACTGCTGGAAACAGAAGATCTGCCCGATTTTAAAAAGCATTTCGACCTGAAAGTCTCAGGTTATTGGTTGGAGCATTACCGTTTTGGAGATGATTCACAAAAAAGACAGCAGAAAAGTTTGGGAGATAGTACCTTTCATAATATTGTAATCAATACGCTGGTGCCATTTCTTTTTATTTATGGTCATATCATGCAGTCCGATGAATTCTGTGACAGAGCGCTTTTGTGGCTTGAAAAGACTGGTGCAGAAGAGAACGGAGTGGTAAAAATGTGGCAGGAATTGGGTGTTAAAGTCGAGAATGCACACCAGTCACAGGCGCTGTTACATTTGAAAAAACATTATTGTGATCAAAAACACTGCTTGGACTGTTCAATAGGAAACAAGATATTGAGATAAAATGTGCCGGGAATTGTGTATGTTTGCAGTTCTGCGCCATTTTATATTAATACACTATATAATTTTATATTTATATGTTATTGCCATATTTGGATTCAATCCTCATCGAAGCGGGCTGTGACGAAGCCGGGCGAGGTTGTTTGGCAGGGCCCGTCTTTGCGGCAGCAGTCATACTTCCAAAGGATTTTAAAAATGAGCTGCTTAATGATTCCAAAAAATTAAACGAAAAACAAAGACATGCACTGCGGCCTATTATTGAAAAAGAAGCATTGGCATGGGCAGTAGCAACTGTTTCTGCAGAAGAAATTGACGGAATAAATATACTTAATGCCTCTTTTTTGGCCATGCATAGAGCCTTGGATCAATTGATACTTCGGCCGGAATTACTGTTGATCGATGGAAACCGCTTTAAAGTTTACAATAATATTCAATATCATTGTATTGTAAAAGGCGATGGCAAATACCTGTCAATTGCAGCTGCCTCCATATTAGCTAAAACTTATAGAGATGATTATATGCTCGAGTTGCATAATCAGTACCCTGAATACAGTTGGAATGAAAATAAAGGCTACCCAACATTGAAACATCGCAAGGCAATTGAGGAAAACGGAGCCTGCGGGCAGCACAGAAAAACATTTAACTTGCTTTCTTCAACATCGGATCAGAGCAGATTATTTTGAAACATAATGCCGTTCTGAGATGAAAGAACACAGTATGAATGGATGTTTAGTGCATAATTAAACTATATTGCTTATATTAGGTGCTTCATTTATAATAGCTTATAAAAGTGCGAAATGTATAAAAAAATCAAAATTCATTCGTTATTAATTTCCTTTTTATAAAAAAAGTGCGAGATTTGCACTTCCTTTCAGAAAAATATAAATTTATAGAACCGTTTAAATAAACACGAAGAGAATGAGAAAAGCTGATCTTGTATCTCGCATCGCTGAGAAAACAGAAATCTCTAAGTATGATGTGTTGCTTACATTGGAAACTTTCTTCAAAGAAGTGAAAGAAAGCATCGCCGAAGGCGAAAACGTTTATGTACGTGGTTTTGGTAGCTTCATTGCTAAGAAACGCGCACGCAAGGTAGGTCGTAATATCAAAGCCAATAAGGCTATTGAGATTCCGGAGCACTTCATCCCCGCTTTCAAACCGGCGAAGGTTTTCGTTGACAAAGTAAAGTCAACTTTGAAAACTGATACCAAAAAGAAAAAATAGGTTCTACCCTCCCTACTTGATTTTGCTCTTTGATAATTTTACGGTTGAACTTCTTTTAGCACGCTTATGCGTTTCAATACTATTCAAATAGTTGTTATTTCTGCTTCGATTCTGCTTTTTGTACTGTTGTTGAGTTTGGGTCGTACCAAACCTCTTCACAAAAAAGGTGACGAATCGTCAAGTTCAGATACACTGCCACCGCTCAATGATCAGGCTATGCTCGCTGGTGCGCGCAGTGCTCTTGACAGCAGTCAGTTGAACTTATTGTTGGACTTGGAACGTCAGCAGGCGCAAGCTAAAAACACAGAAGAAGAAATACTTATTTTGAAATTAGTATCAAGAACCTGGAATGAGTTCGGCAATTTTTCTGCCGGCGGTTTTTACGCCCAAAAAGTAGCCGAACTCAAACCTTCAGGAGAAGCTTGGGCAATTGCAGGATCAACATTTGGCATCGCATTTAACAAAGAGGCTAAAGATCCAGCATTGAAAAAATATTTGGGACACAAAGCAGTTGCTTCTTTCCAAAAAGCTCTAGAACTAGAACCTGACAGTATCTCACATGGCATTAACGAAGCAGTAATGTATGTCGAATTGAGTATGATTGATTCAAAGGTGATGCCAATGACGGGAGCTCAAAAGCTTTTGGCTCTGGATAAGAAACACCCTGAAGATATCAACATTAATCTGCAGCTAGGCCGCCTATCCTTCACTCGCTCGGGCGATGTTCTGAAAGCAATACCCCGTTTCGAGAAAGTGTTGGAAATTGCCGCTAAAAAGCCTGATGCTGAATCTGCGCTTATCCTGGAAGCTCATTTTTCACTTGCCGAATGCTATAAACAGCAGGAAAACAAAGAAAAGGCGCTGTTCCACTACAAAAAATGTATAGAGCTTACTGCCAATAACCCAACAGTTCAGCAGGAACTCAAAGCTACATTGGAAAAATTTGAAAAGGAGGGTAAATAATTTTGAGCATCAAACTCATTATTAAATACTTTCAACGGAATAATCTGATTTTTTAACTTTAAAAACTATAGCACTATGCCCTGCGGAAAAAAACGTAAGAGACATAAGATTGCGACTCACAAACGCAAAAAACGCCTGCGCAAAAATCGTCACAAGAAGAAGAAGAAATAAGATCTGATTCTTGGAGGCAAAAGATATTTTCGTATTATTGCTCAGGGCAAGTCGTTCTTATGTCTTGCCCTTTTTAGATTCCTGTTATTCCTGCCTTGATATTTTACCTGTAGTCTCCGCAAAAGAGCTGAGCTGAAAATAAAAACGCTGAAAATGAATCAATTTTTTTGATTCATTTTCAAATGGGAATTTTTTGCCCGTTGGTTAATTAAAAAAGACATTCAACCGACTTATAAATCAAGGTTTTGGAAAAAGAACTCATCATAACAACAGGTAGCAAGGAAACCCAGATTGCCTTGCTTGAGAATAAAAAACTAGTTGAACTGCACAACCAAAAGCCCACAAGCGGCTTAGTAGTTGGCGACATATATCTGGGCAAAATTTCTAAACTGCTGCCTGGACTTAATGCAGCTTTTGTCGATATCGGACAAAAAGAAAAGGATGCCTTTCTGCATTACACAGATTTAGGACCTAAACTGCGTTCCCTCATCAAGTTTACAAATAACGGTATTGCAGGCGGTCAAAAAACAGGTCAACTTAATGATTTTATAATTGAGGCCGATATTCCAAAGATGCCTAAGGGCAAAATTGGTGCTGTTCTTAAAAAAGGACAGTTGGCTCTTGTACAGGTTCTCAAAGAACCAATTTCCACCAAAGGTCCCCGTCTTTGTTGTGAAGTTACTATTGCAGGACGTTACCTTGTGCTTACACCATTCTCAAATACTGTAGCAGTATCTAAAAAAATCAGTACGGAAACAGAAAGGGTCAGACTTAAAAGTTTGGTTGAAAATCTGCGTACAAAAAACTTTGGTTTTATTGTTCGTACTGCAGCTGAAGGCCGTAAGGTTTCGGAACTTCACGAGGATATTAAAGATTTGATGGAAAAATGGGAGCATATTTATAAACAGCTCCACAATGCTAAGGGCCCAATTAAAATCCTGAGTGAAGGTAACAAAACTCAGACAATCATTCGCGATTTTTGGAATGACTCCTTCACAAGAGTTGTGGTCGATAGTAAACCGATGTTTGATCAGGTGTCTGATGAACTGGACAGAGTTGCACCGGGTAAAAAAGACTTGGTTAAACTTCATCCGGGTCCTCGACCAATTTATGATCATTACGGCATCACAAGGCAGATTAAAGCTTCATTTGGCAAAACTGCTACTATGGCTAGCGGAGCTTACATTGTAATAGAGCATACCGAAGCGATGCATGTTGTCGACGTAAATAGCGGCCATAAAATGGTCAGTAGCGATCAGGAAGAAAATGCCATGCGAGTGAATGTGGAAGCAGCTGAAGAAGTTGCCAGACAACTTCGCCTGCGCGATATCGGCGGTATTATTATCGTTGACTTCATTGATATGCGCAATCCTGAAAACAGAACGCTGCTTTATCAGGAAATGAAGAAATTCATGACAGGAGACAATGCCAAACATACTATTCTGCCGGTAAGTAAATTCGGACTCATGCAGATTACCCGCGAGCGTGTACGTCCGCAGATGAATATTGTTACTTCAGAACGTTGCCCTACCTGTAATGGCTCAGGTAAAATTCAATCTTCACTGTTGGTAACTGACGAGATCAAACGTGATTTGGATATTATTATGGGTTCGCAACGCCCCCAGAAACTCACTTTGGTGGTACATCCTTTTGTACATGCATACCTTCGCAAAGGTTGGTTTTTTAGTTCAGTACAGATGAAATGGTGGAAAGAATACAAAAAGTGGATTAATATCCGCCCCGATAATGATTTTGCCCTTACTTCTTACAAGTTTATTAATGAAAATAATGACGAGATAAGACTGGCTTAATATTCAAACTGTCATTAATAGAAAACACCTTGCTTCACTGAGAAACAAGGTGTTTTTTTATGGTAAGTACTTGAGCAAAATTATTAAGCCCTAACTCTGCACTAAATTAGGTAGTCAATTCCAATTTTCTTGAAAATTTGCTGAGTTTTCAGTGTAATTTCAGATTTATGCCAAATATTTTGGACTTTAATTTTGTAAATGGCTTTTGACATTTCAATAATATCTTTTG
>CAINVS010000606.1 GCA_903854205.1 uncultured Bacteroidota bacterium
AGAGCATCTCGCTTACACCGAGAGGGTCGGGGGTTCGAATCCCTCATCACCCACATCTCAAAATATTAAGGTTTCAGCTTTTTGTTGAAACCTTTTTTAATTAATCAAATAGTTATGAAAAAATTATATTCACTAATTGCACTCTTAATTATTTTTGTTTCCTGCAATACTAAGAATAATGAAAGAATTGCTGAAAAAACTGAAATCACTTCCGATTATTTAAAATTCAATACTCCAGGTAAATTTCAAGCGGGCGGTGTCCAAATGATTACACTAAAAGAGGGTTACAAGGTTTGGACCAAGAGAATTGGAAATAATCCAAAAATAAGAGTACTGCTCCTGCATGGCGGCCCAGCATTGACACATGAGTACATGGAATGTTTCGAAAGCTTTTTCCCTCAGGCAGGAATCGAGTTTTACCATTACGATCAATTAGGTTCTTATTATTCCGAACAACCAAATAATGACAGTCTCTGGTCAGTAAATCGTTTTGTTGAGGAAGTGGAACAGATCAGACTTCAGTTAGGATTAACAAAAGATAATTTCTTCATTTTAGGCAATTCCTGGGGTGGGATTTTGGCTATGGAATACGCACTCAAATATCAACATCATCTCAAAGGAATGATTATTAGTAATATGACTGCCGATTTTGATAAATATGAAGCTTATAATGCTAAACTTCGCAAGGAAATGAGGGCATCTTTGGTAGATTCTCTGGAGTTTTTCGAGAAAAAGAATGATTATCACAATCAAAAGTATCTCGACCTTGTTTTTGAAGAATATTATACAAAACATATTCTTCGTCTGCCGTCAAAAGAATGGCCGGAGCCTGTGCTCAGAAGTTTTAAACATGTAAACGGACATGTTTACGAATACATGCAGGGACCAAGTGAATTTGTCCCGGGTGGAATTTTAAAGCATTGGTCTGTTTGGAATCGTCTGAAAGAACTCGTAGTGCCTACATTGATGATTGGGGCTAAATATGATACTATGAATCCCGCCGAAATGGAAGAAATGAGCAAATTGGTAAAAAAAGGCAAATACCTTTATTGTGCAAACGGGTCGCACCTTTCCATGTGGGATGAACAGGAGTTTTATATGAAAGGCGTGATTGATTTCATAAAAGGCGTAAAATAGAATTTAGCTATAGTATGAAAAGCACCGATCGAATAGGTGTTTTTTAATTTAAATTTTATATTTAGACTGGTCTAAATATAAAATTAAGCTATATTTTTGTTAAATTATTTGCTTGTCTAATAATTGAAACGCAGTTTACATGAAATATATTATATTGTTTTTTCTTACTACAGGCCTATTCACCAATGTCAGGCTACAATGACCCTAATTTTGCTGCAGGGTTCAGCCCATATTTCGATACATCATATTCCTACAGCATGCTGCATGGGAGAGAACTATTATTTGGATTAAGATATAATATTAATAAAAGAAATTAATATGTTTTACTTGCTCTTGCATAATATAAAAAGGCTGCCCATTTTTGAGGACAGCCTTTTTATAAATATGTATTTGTAAATATTCTTACTTCAAAAGTGTAACTGAACCTCTTTTAACAACAAGATCTGCCCCGGTTGCAGATTCCCAACTGATGGTATAAATATAAACATCTCTTGGTTGCTCTATACTTTTAAACTTACCATCCCAGGCTGCATCAGTTGCATTGTCGTAGACGAGTTGGCCCCATCGGTTGTGAATTTTAAATTCACGAATAAATTGTTTATCCATATTCACTACCTGAAAAATATCATTATTGTTATCACCATTTGGTGAAAAAGCAGTAGGAATTGAAGGTTTATTGGCCTGAACTGTTACATTCAGTGTATCGGTATCGGTACAACCATCTAAAGAAGTGGCGGTAATAATAAATGCATAAATACCATCATCATCCGGTTGGACATTAGTATTATGTTCAGAAACTGTACTGAAGTTGGCATTGCTTGGTCCAACAGAAACCCAAGAATAAGTTACACCAGATGCAGTCTGATCATTACCTCCGCTAAGCGTAGTCAACTGACCCCATGTTATGGTAGTATCAGTTGCCATACTTGGCAATACACCTGCATTGAGTACAGGTTGAAAAAGAGCAGAGACAGTAGAACTGCCTGTAGAAACGCAAGCATCTGCGCCTGTTACAGTTACGGAATAGTTGCCTGCAGCAGCCGTTGCAAG
>CAINVS010000607.1 GCA_903854205.1 uncultured Bacteroidota bacterium
AGTCTAAGTAAAGTTCGCTATAAAAAAAACAAAACCCCGAAGGAAACTAAATCCATTGGGGTTTTCTTTTTAAACAAGATATGTATAACTGATATTTAATCAGGACTTTACAGTAGTTTCTCACATCTCACTTCTCTTATGTCATTTCCGGAAAAAGCCCTGTCAGTCCATTTTCTGTGGCTGCGCAAATCCCCCTTTCGGTGATGAGACCGCTAACCAATCGGGCAGGCGTGACATCGAAACCGTAGTTGGCTGCGGGGGTTGTGGGCGGACAGATTAATACCTTGTCAATTACTCCGGCAGAATTGAGACCCTGAAAATATTTTACCTCGTCCTGATTTCTTTCTTCAATCGGAATTTCTTTGAGTCCGTCATTGATGGTCCAGTCAATCGTGGTGGAGGGCAATGCAACAAAGAACGGAACATTGTTATCTTTGGCTGCCAATGCTTTGAGGTAGGTGCCGATTTTATTGGCCACATCGCCCTGACGGGTGGTACGGTCAGTTCCCACAAATACAATATCCACCATGCCATGCTGCATGAGGTGACCGCCGGTGTTATCCACTATGAGTGTATGCGGTACTTTGTGCTGACTCAGTTCCCAAGCTGTGAGATTGGAACCCTGATTGCGCGGGCGGGTTTCATCCACCCAAACATGTACTTTGATACCTTTTTCCATCGCCTGATAAATGGGAGAAGTGATGGTTCCCCAACGGATACAGCCCATCATACCGGCATTGCAGTGTGTAAGAATATTGACGGTTTCTCCGCCCTTGCGCTTGCTGATTTCCTCGATGAGCGGAAGGCCGTGTACGCCAATCATGCGGCAGATTTCAATATCTTCGGCCACGATATTATGGGCAGTTTCCAATGCAATTCGGGTTTTTTCTTCCTTGCCTTTGGCGCTGTTGATGGCTTCCATCATACGGTCGATACAGACAAAAAGATTGACTGCGGTAGGGCGTGAACTGCGCAGGTATTCGGCAGCCTTTTCAATTTCATGATCGAGCAGGGCTTCAGAGGCGTCGCGGCAGGCCATCCATAGTCCGTATGAAGCGGTTGCGCCGATAAGCGGTGCGCCCCGTACAATCATCTGAACGATAGCCTGAAATACATCTTCTAGGTTGTGAAGTGTTTCCACATGTAATTCATGCGGAAGCAGGGTTTGATTTATAATCTGTACTTCCTGTTTTTCGTTGAGCCAGATGGTTCTAAGTGGATTGGGTAGCATATATAGGTGGAATAGTTTGTTATTTGGTTAGGTTGTTTTGAGACGTTATAGATAACGTCTGTACTAAATACCGTCTGTACTGTATAAATCCGCACAACAATAAAATTTACCGCAAAGCAAAAAAGTGTTGCGCAAAGTGATAAAAGCATTTCAAAAAATGAAAATGAAATCCTGTGTTTAAAAGGATTGTAAGTGTTATTAAGGTATAAAGGATTCTTAAATCCGCACATCCGCAAATCACCCCATCCGCACATCATTTAACAGTTTGTCCACTTCCTTAAAATCTACCGCTTTTTTGTGGGTTGATTCCGGATCTGTGCCGGGACGAATCAATTTAATCGTTTGTATGCCTGCTTCTTTAGCAGCGTCGAGTTCCTGTTCGATATCCGATAAAAAAACAATTTCAGCGCCGGGCAGTCCCAAGGCCAATTGTATGTTTTTATAGGATTGCACTTCGCGCTTATGTCCAACAACCGTATCGAAATAATCGGAGAATAGTCCGGTGAGATCACCTGCCTCAGAGTAACCGAAGAGCAATCGCTGTGCCGGCACGGAACCTGAAGAATAGACGCCGATTTTAAAACCTTTTTCTTTCCAACTTTTCAGCATGTCGGCGACTTCGGGATAAAGATGGCCTTTCAGACTACCGTTTTTGTAGCCTTTATCCCAAATTTTACCCTGCATGGCCTTCAGCGCCGGATGTTTGCGGTCGGTACGGCACCAATGTGCCAGATAATCAATAGCGCCTAAGTCATCAATATCCTTGCCTTCCTCTTCTTTCACGGTCTGCTTCGCAGCTTCAAGCTGCGCCTTCACGGAAGGTTCATCAATTGCAGCTTTTACCTCGTCGAGATGTTCCAAAAAATATGGAAAAAGGACATCGGCCACAAAAGAAATGGAGGTAGTTGTACCTTCGATGTCGGTCAAAATATATTTTATCATTTTATTATTTTTCAGAGCAGGTTTTTGAATTATCTTTTAATTCGTGGTCCTTCGCTTCGCTGAGCGGTCCCAGGGTTCATCTTTCAACTTTAATCTTTCGTTTCACGGACCTCCGGTTCATCTTTTATCTTCAGAAAATGCGTCTTAACTTCGCATTAACCTCGCTTTAACATCAATATTCCAAATAGTTTTATACTTTTGAATATTACTTCATTAAAAATCGAACGCTATGAGAAAATATATCCTTAACAAAAGCGCATTACTCAGCCTTGCCTTTGCTGCAATGGGCACTGCTGCCTTCGCACAGCAGACTGAAACCCCAAAACAGGAATCAAAGGTAACAATTATTAAAAAAACTATTGATGAGAATGGCGTAGAAACTGTTGAAAAAATTGAGCGCAGCAGTTTTGAAAATATACAGGAACTTGAAGATGTCAATATTACAATCAATACTAAGGGAGAAAAGCCTGTTTTGGGTATCAATATAGAAAAAAATGCAGCGGGTGTTGAAATAGTCGGCATCAGCATTCCTGCCAAAGAAGCCGGTCTTAAAATCGGTGATATTGTTAAAGAGGCAGATGGCGAAAAAATTGAAAGTATTGAGGGTCTTCAAAAGAACATCCGCAGTAAGAAAATTGGCCAAATTGTCAGTATAAATATTTTGAGAAACGGACAGCCTTTGACCCTAAATGCAACAGTTGTGTCCGGTGAAAAAGAACTTGCTGTTGAACACCGTCATGACTTGAGAAGAAAGGAAACAAAAGAAATTGACCCTTGCCAAAAATTGGAACAGCTTAAAGGCGAACCATTTATTGGGGTTTTCATCAACACCGGAGCTGATGTTTCAGAAATTACAGATATCGTAAAAAACAGCGGTGCTGCCGCTTCCGAACTACGCAGAAGCGACATTATCAGAAAAATCAACAACAAAGATGTTGCAGGTTACGACAATCTTCTAGCTGTTCTTAAAGAATTCAAACCAGGTCAGACAGTACGCATTAGCTATGAACGCGACGGCAAAATGGATAAAACCCGCGTACGCCTCATCAGCCAGGCGGATCGCAATCCGGAATACACTGCAAAACTCCAAAAGCGCTGCGAAGAAAAAACGCCGCAGACCAAAAATGATGAACCATCCAAATTGTCTGAAAGTATTGGCCTTGCCACTTTGGATCTGTTTCCTAATCCAGCCACAGAATTTGTAACGCTCAATTTTGCGGGCGGTAGCAATGAAACGGTGACTGTGACCCTGCTCAGCATCGAGGGTAAAGAAATTATCCGTATGAAACTGAATGGAAAAGGCGAGACATTCAGCGAACAGCTCAATGTTTCAAAACTGCCAAAAGGGCTGTATATCGTCACTGTTAAACAGGGAGAAACTGTAGTAAGCAAACAGTTCAGCAAAATATAAGGTTTTTATTTGAATGATAGAGCAACCCCGAAAATGTAGCATTTCGGGGTTTTTTGTTTTTAAAAGATATTGCAATTCAATTTCTTTTGAAATATATTTGTAGTACGGTCTTTGCCTTCAAAGACCCAAAATAAAAACCAACTTTCATGTACGTTGTATTTGACATAAAAATAAAATCAGGCGGTTCCGCCCGCGATCTGCAATCGAGATGGCCTTCATTCAGAAATTTGCTGATCAGTATCTATAACTGGGCAGAACTTCCATTGACTTTCGACCAAAACCAGGGAGAAATATCTGGACACAGCTATGATTCGGATGACGATTTGATCTGTCCTTCCGCAAATATTGATTCCAGGAATCAGGACTTGAAATTCCTAAAGGAGGATTTATGTTTAAAAATTACTATTAACGCATCTTCCTATTCAGATTTTTATACGATCGAATTGCTGAGCCCAAACAGCGATGAAAATATTAAATTTCTGTTCTCCACTCATCGAAGCGATTTCACCGTTAAACTGAATAACCAAAATTATCAAAAGTGGGTGGACATGCTGTATGAATGGAAATCGCCTGCCGGAAACAGACTTGGTACTGTTGAAAATGTAACAATGGGCCCGATCATCATGCAAAATAAAATCGGATGTACCGACGAAGCCATTGTTTGGAAATGGTTCCGTGCACAATTGATCAAAATTTACCAACTTTCGGACTTAGCGGAAATTATGCCCTTTCAGGAAAAAATGGTTAAATACAAGGAGCTTTACAGCTCCGGAAATCACAAAATTGCCGGTTCCATTAACTTTGACTTTAGTAAGAAAAAGGATATTAACATTTATTATGATGGAGGCATCGAAAATGAAAAGGTGAGTACCTTGGTCTGGCCCGAATATATTGTTCTAAGGGTTTATTCAGACAATCCTTATAAGGCAGTTTGGATGGAGGCTTTGGAGAAATTTAATCCTGAGGATTGGGCTTAACTGAGCCTTTTAAAAACAATAACTTAATATCGATGTTTTATCTTTAAAATAAACAAGATGAAACTACTGACATTTTTCTTACTGATGCTATTGACAACAGATAACAAACTCAGATTCGATTTCGGAAAAGAAAAGGGCAATACCAATGACTGGTTTACCCTGACTGACAATGTGATGGGCGGTGTCAGTACTTCAAAACTGACTTATGCTGACAAGTCACTGAAATTCAGCGGCAATATTTCCTTCCGGAATAATGGTGGCTTTGCTTCTCTGCGCGCCAATTTTGGAAAATATGACCTCTCTGCTTTTTCTGAAGTCAGCATCAGATTCCGGGCTGAAAACCAAAAATTTGCCCTTACGCTTGAGAACAGCAAAAACTGGTGGGAACCGAATTACAAATACGAATTTCAGTCAGATACAAACACTGAATGGAAAACCGTAAAATTCAAACTGTCTGAATTTCATGAAGAGGTCATCGGCCGTAAAACCGGCGCATCCATTAATAAATCAGTCCTAAAAGATATCTGCCGTATAGGCATCATCACCAATGACAAAAAAGAGGGCACTTTCGCGATTGAGATTGATTTTATCGAGTTTTTATAATTGCAAGCATTGACACTAAGCCCTAATCGCCTCTTTCCGCAAATAAATAAATCCCGGATTGCAGGTGCCGATACTCGAAAAGCCCGACCATGGGCCCTCCAGACTATAAGCACCATTTCGAAAACGGAATTGCAGCGGCATATTTTTGATACACCAGGCAGCTCTTTCCCTAATATTTTGGTTGGTTATGCGAACATCTTCCAGTTTAACGGCCGAACCGATTAAGGTACCTTTCACATCGAAATATCCGAAGCTGCTGCCTGTTTTCAGGACGCCTTTGCCGATGATTTCGTTGCCGGTCAGCGTCAGGTTCAGTTCATAGTCATATTCCTGAGAAATACCGCCCACTTTCTGTGTCAGTTTGCCTGTCCATCTGCCGCCTATAATATATGGCGCCATGATTTCCAGTTCCGTTTCCTGAGCAGAAAGGGAAAAGCTGAAAGCCAAAAGGAGCGTATAAAGCAGCAGTTTTTTCATGTTTATTGTTTTATCCATTTACCCACAGGTTCTGTATATTTCACCTGCATATTGCCCTTATTGTCGGCATAAATAAAGTAGGCTTCCACATCCGGCAGGCTCTCCACCAGGCTCCAAGCCTTTTCAAAACCCATTGCCATACAGGCTGTTGCAATTGCATCGGCCGCTGCACAGTCTTTTGTAAAAACAGAGGCGCTCAGCAGATTGTTTTTTTCGGGATAACCGCTGAAGGGATTAATAGTATGCGCATATTTTTTGCCTTTTACCTGGATGATATTGCGATAATTGCCCGAAGTGGCCAAACTCAAATCATTCAGTTCCACGATAACCTGCATATCATTGACCGAAGCCTCTTCTTTTGGGGTGTTTATTCCGATAATCCAACCATATTCTTTGGACTGTTTGCCACGGCAACGGATTTCTCCGCCCACCTCTATCATATAATGTTTTATGCCCTTCATTTCCAAAAATCTGCCTATTTCATCGGCCCCATCACCCGGAGCAATGGCATTGAAGACAATCTGTGTTTTGGGATTCGATTTTTTTATCCAGGCACCTTCAGCACTTTCTGTAATTGATACCGTTGTATAATCGCTGAGCGTGCGCAGGGAATCAATAATAGCCGAATCCGGATTTTCTACACCCTTTTTCTCGCCTTTTCCAAAGCCCCAATAATTGACCAAAGGCATGACTGCCGGATTGAACCAGCCTGCAGTTTGCCCATAATACAATCCTGAAATTTTGAAATTGCGCAACAGGTGCTGTGGCGCTTTATTGGAAATAAAAATGCCGCTGTCACTCGAATTGAATGCCGACAAACGGGAATCCTCCCTGTAGGTGGAAATTTCCTTGTCGAACACTTCCAAAAGAGAATCGATTTGAGGCTGAAAATTACGGTTCAGACTATCGTGATAAGAAATGCTGTAGCCCGATCCCATAGTTTTTCCGCTGAACTCTACCAATTTCTTGGTTTTTTCGGCGACAGGACCACAGGAACTGCCTATAATCAGCAATAGAAATAATAAAGCGCTACTGTATAAAAAACGCATTGCGGGTATTGTTTTTAATTTTTTGAATAATTGCAGTTGAATCCTCATTGACAAAGGAAATGCCCTCGAAAAGTTTATTATAATTGAGCCCGATCGGAATTTTTGTATCAACTCCGTCGACTGCTGTCACCGAATAAGGAAGCTCTATCCAAACAGTATCTTTCAGTTCATAAATGGTAGTGTCCGTTATATTTTTTATCAATTCCCAGCGCCCGAAACGGTACTCCGTATTTGAGAGATTGTAAAAACCATTGGCAGAGGCGAGCGGATTTGAACTTGTTGTAATGGCTGTTCCGTCTGTATTCAGTGCAATACCTTGCAATCCGACCAAAAAACGGACTTTTTCGTAATTGCCAAAATCGATAAAGCTGCCTATGTCATTGACAAAGGTTCCCGGTTTCAGCATTGCATAATCGTCAATGGTCCAGACACTGCTTCCATCCTGTAAAGTTAACAAAACAGTATCTTTTACTAATACTGCACTGCCGTCTGCCCTAAGCAGGGAGACCGAAGAAATGAGTATTGAGGAGGATTTTACCTGATAAGCATCTCCGGAAAGATCGTAATAAAACTCCATCAGGTTAAAATTTGTTCCCAGTCTATCAATACTGTGTGCCATATCAAACCTGAGCTGATAGTATTCACAACAGCAGGTTTTATCAGCCTCGGCATTATAGTTTTTTGCCAACGGATCATTACAGCCTTCCACATTGCTGCAGCTTTGCAGTAGAAAATAAACAGCAAGTAATAGGTAAATAGGTAGAATTCGCATTTGTTTGGAATTAAAACACAAATATACAGTATAATGCCGAAACTGTAAATACAAAAGCCCAAAACGATTAAAGCGTTTTGGGCTGATATGAATTTTCTTTAAAAATTCCCTATTCTTACAGGCTTATCTTGTCTGTATGCTGTGTACCGAGCCGTTGTCAAGCGTCAGTGTGGCTGTACCGTTGCCGTTGTAAACAAGTGTTCCGTTATGCGTTACTGTATTGCCTGCCATAGTGCCGCTATAGGTTACAGAACCATTTCCGGATACAATATTTCTGTTGTCTTTGTCAACCAGAACATTTGTCCAACTGTGATTGATGGTGGTAGTATAGTTTTCGGCGCGTCTTCTTGAAGTCACTGTTCCTGTTGCATTTCTTGTCATTGTACCGTTCAGAATAAAATTCTGTTCAGTCACAGCAAGATTAGTCACTGTAATTGATCCGCCATGTGTAGCGGTCCAATCGATTCGGGCAGCGTCGTAAGTGCTATTTCCTGTCTCGGTGAATACTACATTGTTATAAGCGTTGTTGCTGTCGCAGTTGACGGTCCAATCCCAGTTTGCTGTACGGCTCCAGCTGAAACCTGTTCCGGAGGCAGTTCTTGTAATGGTTGTATCATTGGTAAATCCGCATAAAGCTGATTTGTATGGCGTAGAGATAAAAGCCATATCGTCGGCACCATTTGTTTTTACCGACGCCTCTATGCTTTCAACTATTTCTTCCTCGCTCAGTTCATTATCTTTTTGGCAGGAGACGAAAAAGAATACAGCTGCAATTGGAATCAGAAAAAAGAATTTCGTTTTCATAGTCTAGTGTTTTAATTTTTAGCGGCGTGCGCTGTTTAATAATATTGTTGCCTGAGATTTGCTGCTTGGACTACTTTCTTTTAAAATGGTTTAAATTATTAATGACAATTTTATTGATAATTTATTTTTTGAGGTTTTGTCAAGAAACAGTAAGTTTCAAAACTGTTATTCTATTTGCGGTACCTTTACATTTGTAATTGGTTCTACTTAGATTTTTACCCCGTTTGTCGACAAAACAAGCGGGTTTTTTTTAACCCAAATAAATTCCCCCATTCACAGTTGCCCTATTAGCACCCGTAACAGAAGGCATGGAATTGGGCTTTTCTTCCAGGCGCAATAAGCCCAAAAGGGCCATTAAAAGGGCCTCTTTATAGTTAATTACAGCTGATTCAGGAATCTTAATGTCAATGTTAATTGAGGTCATTGCTTTGCTGAGCCTTTCCACAAAGAATTTATTATAAGTACCTCCACCACTCAGCAGCATCTTAGCGGAGCTTTCCGGCCAATGTTCCTGCTTGCGGATTAGGCTGATGGCAGCTGCCGTTTCCTGAGCCAAAAACTCCACTGCTGTTGCCATTTGATCTTCCAAGGGCAATCCGCTCGAAGTAAAGAGCGGCAACACCTCTTTTCGAATCCATTCATTACCCATCGATTTTGGATAAGTTTTGCCGAAAAAATCAAGACTTTGCAGGTCTTCCAGAAATTCCGGATGCGGCTTACCGCTACTAGCTATTTCGCCATCTTTATCGAAGGGCTTACCGACTTTTTCGGACAAAAAATTAAATACCTGATTGGCCGGAGCCACATCAAAGGCGACCCATTTTCCGTCGTATTGAGCCGATATATTAGCTATTCCGCCTATGTTCATATAAAAATCATATCCCGGAAAAAGGTAAGCATCGGCCAGCGGAGCCAGCGGAGCACCCTCACCATTGAGCGCCACGTCCTGCATTCGAAAATCGCAGATTACTGTTTTTCCGGTAGTCGCAGCCAGAGCATTACCATTGCCGATCTGCACTGAATAGCGCTTGGACGGGTCATGAAAAATGGTATGTCCGTGCGAAGCGATAAAATCTAAAGGTCCAATCTGATGTTTATTAATAAATTCATTGACCAGACCGCCCATATAATATGCAAAATAAATATCGGTCTGAGCAAAAGTCAGCGCATTTTGTTCCGGCAGTGCAGCAAGTCTTTTTACCCAAATGTCAGAAAATGAAAGTGTTTCGGCCTTTTCCAAATGCCAATTCACAACAGAAATGCCGTCCCAATCCAAACGGCAGTAAGCAATGTCCAGTCCGTCGAGAGAAGAGCCCGACATGAGGCCGATGGCGTGGTAGGTTTTGTGCATTTTTTAATATTTTGTAAAACAGCTATTACGTAAATAATAAGACAATCAACACATCCGCATATTACCCCATCCGCACATCAACTAGGTAGTCGGATAACCCTTTTTCTTATACATCACCTCCACTAATGCCCGTTGCAGTGCAGGTGCCTGATTGAAAGAGATCTCCACCTCGACCGGCAGCACATAAAGCGGTATTGATGCGTCCAAAAATCCGGCAAGGCGGGTAGCGTCTTTTTCAGTGGTCAACAACAGGCAGTTTTCAGATTTTGACTTGAGTTGTTGCCATTTCTGCAGAATGTTAATCCAATCGCTCTGACGGAATTGGTGATGATCGGCATAGCGCAGCAACTGTACATTTGCGCCACGGCTTCTGAGATCGGTTTCAATAATCTCCGGATTGGCGACACCGCTTATCAGCAGTACCTCCCGGCTTTCCAACTGTTCCAGAGGAATTGTCTGATCTTTTTCCCCATAAATATAGGGACTTCCATATTTGAAATAGGAGAAAAAGACTTTTTGCTGCTTTTGGGGCGACAGTTTCTGCAAAAATTCTCTTGCCTCGGCATCGCTAAGCGTTGAAGGACATTTACTCACAATGAGCATATTGGCCCTTTTATAATTGAAGCGAAATTCGCGCAGATTGCCCGCCGGAAGCGGATAGTCATTAAAAAAAGGATCTCTGTAAGTTGTGAGCATTATGTAATAATCGGCTCTGACCGGCCAATGCTGCATGGCATCATCAAAAATCAGCATCTGAGTTTCTGGCTTCAGTTTTAGGATTTGGTTCATCCCGTCTACTCTTTTTTCGCAGACAGCTATTGGGATTTCAGGATACTTGAGGCAGATTTGCAAGGGTTCATCTCCAACGGCTTCTGCGCTGTCTTTGGCATTCACCAATTTGAAACCGCGGGTTTTTCTGCCGTAACCTCTGCTGAGTAAAGCTACTTTATGGTAGGGGCCCAAATGTCCGATGACATACTCCACATGCGGAGTTTTGCCTGTTCCTCCTGTCGACAGGTTACCTACAACAATAGAAGCTACTTCTGTTCGGCGCGAGATTCGCCAGCCCAGTTTATAACTGAGCTTGATAACCTCTACGATCAATCCGTAGAGCCCGGCAAAGGGAAGCAAAAGCAGGCGTAATTTTCTAAGCATGTTTTTTAATAAATCAAGGGTACAATATTAGGCATTTTTGCGCCCTATTTTATTTTTAATAATTAAGAAAATCATCCTTTGCAGAAAAAAAGATGCAATTCTAAATTGATTTAACTGTCAAAAAATTCTATTTTGTTTCAATTACAAGTAAAACTTCTTAATTGGCCAATCAGGTTTAGAATCTTAAGGATGTTAAAGAAAAACTAAAAAATACTTTTTCGGAAACTGACCGGTCAATTATAAAAGAGCAAACAAATAATATGATATTTCTTTTTTTCTGCTTTATTATTTCTTTCGATCTATACGCTCAAGCGCCTTTAAGTAGTGAAGGTAGTGAAATTAAGGATGCATCCGGTGCAGTTTTCCATATGAAAGGCGTTAACTGGTGGGGGGCAAATGGGAGTAAGTATCCTTACCGTAAGGATCACAAAGGAACCGACACACATGCTATGCCTTTTGGTCTGCATATTCAAAAAATTGAGCTGATTGCTGATGCCATAAAAGATGCAGGATTCAACACGGTTCGTCTGCCTTTTTCAAACCAAATGCTTTATGACACAACCAAAGCATTAGCAGGATGGGTAGGGCCTAATGAAAATCTCATAGGTCTTACTCCGCTCCAAGTTTTGGATGAGGTGATAAAAGTGCTTACGGATAAGGGAATTTTTGTGATGCTGAACAACCATTCCACTACAACACATTGGTGTTGCAACTATGATTATAACGGACTTTGGTTTGGTAAAAACAAATATTGGTCTCAAACCCCTAAAAAATGGATAGCCGATTGGGAAATGCTGGTGGCCAAATATGTGAACAATCCGCTGGTTGTTGCAGCAGATCTTAGAAATGAGGTCAGACCTCAAAGAGGCAGATTTATCCCCTTTCCAAAAAATCCAAACTGGGGTAGGAAAAACCGTCGGGATTGGCATAAATACGCTACACTTGCTGGAAATTCTGTCCACAGAATCAATCCCAATCTGCTGATTGTGGTAGAGGGTATCAATGCTCAGTCCCGTTGGTTTGTAAAATTAAAGTTCCCACACTTGTTGCCTATTATAAAACGTCCTGTTTTACTGAATGTTCCAAATAAATTGGTTTATGAGATACATAACTATTCCTTCAGTTGGAGCAAGTCCAATCTGGCCCGCCCCAAAAAACAAGTCAGGTATTCCGACCTAACAACTATGCAACGATTGGAACATTATGAAAAATATTGGGGTTTTGTCACCAACAAAAATTTTGAACACCGAACACCTGTTATATTGGGGGAATTTGGCTGTAGCGGAGATTCAGATAATGATAAAGAATGGCTGAAGGATTTATCCGAATATATCAAAAATAAACAGATTGGTTTCTGTTGGTGGACTTTGGAAGAGGACCTTTTAAGTAAAGGCAGTTATGGAATAATGAACAGCAGTATGGATAAAATAGATGTACAAAATGATTGGCGTTGGGCCTTTTTATCAGTGCTTCTTGAAAAAAAATGAAAAACAATTTTATTATCGCTGATCCGTCATTAGAGTTTGTGATAAACCCTAAGGCTTTGCGAAGCGAACAAAACTTATAATGACGGAATTGGGTTAAAAGTCTAAACGGGTTACTCTGGTAATATGTACCACCGCATCCCCCTCATATGCAATCGGGGAGTGATTGGAACAAATGATATAACCGTCATGTGTAGATTTTACTTCTACTTCAAATTGCCCAAAAGGGTCACTGATAGTACCCAATACATCGCCTTTATTAATTTTACTGCCAATTTTCCTTGTAGATCGGAACATACCCGACTCTTTGGCTCTTATCCAGGTGGAATCTTTAACAAGAATAGGCGGTTCAATCGGATAGGAATTGGTAGTCATTTCCTTTGAAAGATTGCGCATATTTAGGTGATGCATGAGGCGCAATGCACCTTGAATGCCTATTTTTGTGACAATACGATCCAAATTGAGCGATTTACCCCCTTCAAAGAGGAGCACATGCTTTCCCATTTTAGTAAGAGCTTCTCGGAACGATTTGTCCCGATCTTTGGCATCGATAATAAATTTTGTGCCAAAAACCTTTGCCAGTTCCAAAGTATCCTTTCTGCTGATATCCAAACGAATTTGAGCATAATTAAACCTTGCTGCCCCGCCAGTGTGGTAGTCAATACAGTAGTCAATATGCGGCGCAATATCATGCAAAATATGATAGGCAAAACGGCTTGCCAAAGAGCCATTCGTGCTTCCCGGAAATAGTCTGTTCAAATCACGGCCATCGGGGAATTCACGTTTCTGATTCAAAAAACCAAACATGTTGATTACCGGAATACAGATAACTGTTCCTCTTTCAGGTTTGTTATATCCGTGTGCAATCAATTGTCTAACAATCTCAACTCCATTGGTTTCATCGCCATGTATTCCTGCACTCAGCAGTAATACAGGCCCATCTTCCAGGCCTCTTTCAATTATAATTGGCACGGCAAAATTGGTTCCGGTATGCAATTTGGCAATATCGAGATACAAAACCTTGCTTTCGCCGGGAGCTATATAGTTATTGAGTATTTCCATTTCAACAAAATACGATTAAAAAAAAGGTTATCAATAAAAAAATTGACATAACCCTATAGCTCTAAACAAATACATAGTTAAAAAATATTAGTTGCTAATTAGAGAACATTACGTTCTATGTATCTTATAATAGCTTTTGCAATATCCTTGCCGGTAGCACCTTCTATGCCTTCCAATCCAGGAGAAGAATTTACTTCCATAATAAGTGGACCTGAATCAGATTGAAGCATATCTACGCCGGCAATACCCAATTCCAGTGTTTTTGCGGCTTTGAGTGCAGCATTTTCTTCGTCGTCGGTGAGTTCTATGAGCTTGGCAGAGCCGCCCTGATGTAGATTGGATCTGAATTCGCCCTCTTTGCCCTGTCTTTTCATGGCACCGACAACAACTCCGTCTACTACAAAGGCACGGATATCAGATCCTCCGGCTTCTTTGATAAACTGTTGTACTATCACTCTGGCCTGTAGACCATTGAAAGCTTCCAACACAGATTTGGCAGCTCCGGGTGTTTCCGCCAGTACAACACCTATTCCCTGAGTGCCTTCTAATAGTTTCAGGACACAGGGCGCGCCGCCTACTTTATCAATTACTGAATTTACATCTTTGGAATAGTTTGTAAAAGCGGTAACAGGTAGACCCAATCCTGCACCGGATAATATCTGTAAGCTGCGTAGCTTGTCGCGTGAACGCACTAGGGCCTGTGAACTTGTTGCTGTAAAAACCTTCATCATTTCAAACTGTCGTATAACCGCTGCGCCGTAGAAGGTTACAGAAGCTCCAATACGCGGAATGATAGCATCGATATCTTTAAGTTCGTTGCCCTTGTAAAAAATCTGAGGATTGTTGCCTTGAATAAGCAGGTCACATTTTGCATGATTTACAATCAGCATTTCATGACCTCTCTTTTCCCCTGCCTCTTTTATTCTTTGAGTCGAGTAGAGTTTCGGATTCTGAGATAGAATCACCATTCTAAGCTTCTTTTTTTTCATTTTTGTCTTTGTTTAACTTTTTTGAGTATTTTTTAAGTTTATTGACTTTCGACACATCGACAACGAATTTTCCCTGTAAAAATTTTCGCCCTAATAGTACCGGATATTTCATCTCTGCCCTATCGGTAAGAGTAAGTTCGATGTCGTAATATTTTCTCCCGAATTTAATACGAACCACAATCTGATAACGTAGTTCTGTAATGCCGTTAGAGCTTTTGATATAAGTCATTTCATATTCATCGAAAACAAGTTCTTTTTGATTGTATGCAGCATGCGACTCGTCTAAAAATTTACAGTGTAGTTTATCACCTACCTCTTTCATATCTGCACAATGAATACTTGAAGTAAAAGCACCCGTATCTATTTTAACATCGATATCTTCCAGCCCCAAGTCAGGAAAATCGGCTTTTTCAAGTCTTCCAATTAACTTTTTTTTGAATGCCATTATTCTTTCTTTTTGTAAAATTCAATTCCATGTCCTTAGAAATTTAGATCAGAAATCGATTATTATTCAAATATATAACATTTTGGCTGTTTGTAAAACTTATAATCATTATTCTACATCCTTTATTTACTTTTATTTAAAAAAAAATTAGGAAAAAATTTAAAGCCTTGAAACTAACTTTTCTTACTTTTTTTAATTTGTTTAAACAAAGTTGGATACTCAAAAACCTGATCCATACTGATGAGAATAGCAAATCAGTTTTTAATTCGTCTAACTGATTTACAGAATTTGGCTATTGTGTTGTTTTAACAACAATGTTTAGCCAAATGATTTCTTTAAAGGAACTTTTTATAAATTGATACACCAAAGTCATAACTGTTGACATCTTCTTTTTCAGGTTGTCGAAAGGACAATTGAAATGTGCGCTAAAAAACAGAATTTACAAAATTGGAGTTATATAGACCCTCTAATCTCAATTTTAAAGCTACAAAACAATAATCATGAAAACCCTTCAAATACGTTTCAGAATCGCAGCAATAGCAATAGTTATGCTGCTGACAGTCGGAATCACAGTGGCACTCACAACCGAGAATCTGCTCTCCGACCATCCCTTCCTAAAAGGTCTTTTCGATAAACTGGTAAAACATCAGGCAGCGTATCGCCCCGAAAAAGTTTATGTCCATTTTGACAAAACACTGTACAAACCAGGAGAAAGTATATGGCTCAGTGCTTATATACGCGATGCACAAACACTTGAACCGTCCAAACAAAGTGACATTGTCTATGTCGAATTTATCAATCCCCGCGGTGCAGTAGAAAAAAGCATCAGCATCATAGCCAAAAACGGACAGGCTGCGGGCGACTTCCAAATTGCGCCCAATGCAAAGGGCGGAACCTACAAACTGAAAGCCTATACCAAATGGCAGGGCAATACTTCTGAGTTTTTTGAACGCGATATTCAGGTGCAGGCCGTTGTTTTGCCCAATCTGAATATGAAATTGGAGTTTGAGCGCGATGCCTACGGCCCCGGCGTTCCGGCCTCCGCACAACTGAATCTGGAATCTTTGGACAAACAGGTTTTGGCCAACCATAGTTTTAATTATGTTGTCAGTTTCGACGGCAAAGAAACCCTGAAAGGCAGCGGTAAAACTGATGAAAAAGGGGTTGCCAAACTCAGTTTCGATCTCCCAAAAGATCTCAACACAAATGATGCTATATTAAATGTCATGTTCCAATACAAGGGTCAGACCGAGTCTATCTCCCGCTCTGTACCGGTAGTTTTGGGCAATATCGATCTGCAGTTTTTTCCTGAAGGCGGAGAATTGGTCGCCGGACTCAGCAATGCTGTTGCCTTCAAAGCACTCGATGAATTTGGCAAAGCTGCCGATGTTAGCGGTGTTATTGTCGATCAGAACGGTAAAAAAGTGGCTGAATTCAACAGCTATCATAAAGGTATGGGCAAATTCGAATTCCGCCCAATGGCCGGCAAACAATATACTGCCCGCATTGAGCAGCCTTCCAATGTAAAAGGAACCTTTACCTTGCCTGCAGCAAAAGCCAATGCTGTTACACTGCGTCTTCGCGGACAAAACAGACAGGAAATGCAGGTGGATGTACTGACAAATGCCGAAGAAGAACTTTTTGTAGTAGCGCAAAGCGGCGGTAAAATGATCTTCAGCAAAGCAATTGAAGCTTTGCCGGGTGTCAATTCACTCAGTATCCCGACTTCCACTTTCCCTGTAGGAATTGCACAAATCTCAATCTTCGACAGCAAACAAATGGCCCGCGCCGAACGTATGGCCTTTGTTAATCCCCACAAACAGCTCAAAGTAAAGGTAAAAAGCAAAAAAGAGCGCTACATGCCCCGCGAGCTGGTGGAAATGGACATTGAAGTGAGTGACGAATACGGTCGCCCGGTTGCCGGTCAGTTTTCTGTTGCAGTTGCCGATGATAAACTACTCACTTTTGCCGATGACAAACAGGGTCATATTTTGGCTTACAGCTTGCTGGAATCGGATCTGAAAGGCAAAGTGGAAGAACCTAATTTTTATTTTGATGATGAATCTGATGCAAGCCGTTTCAAACCGGAAACAGACCGTAAACTGGCATTGGATAACCTCCTCATGACGCAGGGTTGGACCCGTTTCGTTTGGAAAGAAGTTCAGGACGAAAAATACCGCGACTTTGCACAAAAAGCAGAAAAGGCTGTATTTGCCGGAAAAGTACTGGATACTCAGGGCAAACCATTGGCCGGAGCTGATATTACAATTGGTCAAAAAACTGCAAAAACAGATGCTCAAGGTATGTTTAGCCTTGCGGGAGTAGAGCTTTATCAGCCTATAAGTATGTTGGTGAGCGGAACCGATAAATATCCTACAACACTCAGTTATTCAGAATATACACAGTCTATTCAGGTAAATCTTTTGGGTAAAAGAACTGTTACAGGTGTTGTCACCGATAAAAAAACAAAAAAACCATTGCAACATTCCTCCATACAGGTTTATGGAACACAATACATCACTGTTCAGACCAATGAAAAAGGGGAATATAAAATTGAATTTCCCGAAAACAGTACCTACCTCTATGCTTATTATGGCGGTTACAGTCAGTATATCGATTTGAATCAGAATAAAAGTGCAAATATCAACTTTGAAGTAGAACAGGTCTATTATGACAATTTGGTGGAAACTACATCAACCGGAAACGGTTCAAGAAGCGACCGTTCAGTTACTAAAAGCAGTACATCCGCAAAGCGCCCTTCCGGACGCAATAAAGCTGATAATGAAATGCCTATGATTGGCGAAGTTCATCATGTACCTATGAATAATGCGATACCTGCTCCTGTTGCTGTGCCTGAAATGTTCGAAGCAAGAGATGCAGAGCCTATGATTGCTAAGGATGCAGATAAAGCAGGTATGGTTGAAGAAAAAGCTGTTGAAGATCTGGAAGGAGAAATTGATTTTGGTTTGGATGACCAAATTATGGACGGTAGAGCGCTTGCGAAAGATGAGAAAAAGAAAATGGACAATAAAGGTGCTATTGTCAATCAGAAACAGGTGGCTGTGGTAGGTGTGCGTTATTACCGTGCCCGCGAATTCTATGCGCCAAAATATGAAGACAAAAAGCAGCCTACACTGCGCAACGACTTCCGAAGCACAGTTTATTGGAATCCGAGTCTTAATATCGGTAAAAATGGCAAAGCAAGCATCTCTTTTTACAATTCCGATGATATCACACAATTCCGCGTTAGCGTAGAAGGTTTTGGCAACAACGGTTCTGTAGGTCGTGCCGAGTATAAATACTTTATTCAGCTGCCGGTGGAATTAATAGTTAAAATTCCAACTGAATTGCTGACTGAGGACAAAGTTTTCATTCCAATCACCCTCACCAATAACACCGATGAGACTGTGACCGGACAACTCATTGTTTCTCTGCCTGCAAACATCAGATTCATCAATACACCGCCAACATCAGTGACTTTGGCTGCCCGTGAAGGCAAAACAATCCTGGCTGAAGCAGTTGTAAACAATGATCCTGCCGATGGAACCCTGACTGTTTCCTTCGATGCCAAGGGCCTCAAAGATCAAATGTCGGTAGCAATAAAAACCCGTCCGCGCGGTTTCCCGGTACGCATCCTGCACAGTGGCGATAAATTGTCAGATGCCGTAAAATTCAATATCAAAGAACCGATTTCCGGATCACTTAAAGCAAAATTGCGCGTTTATCCAAGCAGTCTCGATCAGGTAATGGGCGGAATGGAGAGTATGCTCCGCATGCCGGGTGGCTGTTTCGAACAGACTTCAAGTTCCAATTATCCGAATATTCTTGCATTGAACTACTTGCGTGAAACGAACAGCAGCAATCCAAAAATCGAGAAACAGGTTCGTGAATATCTGGAAGTGGGCTACGGCCGTTTGACAGGTTATGAATCAAAAGGCGGCGGATTCGACTGGTGGGGTCGCGACCCTGCTCACGAAGCACTTACAGCTTATGGTCTCATGCAGTTTATCGACATGAAAGCGGTTTATCCGGTAGATCCAAAACTGATCGAACGTACTACAAAATGGCTGATGGGCCGCCGTGACGGCAAAGGCTCCTGGGATAAAAATCCTAACTGTCTGCACAGCTGGGCAACCTCTGAAATCACCGATGCTTACATCGTTTATGCCATGACAGAAGCAGGTTTGGGCAAAGATATCGCCAAAGAACTGGATAAATCCTACAAAGATGCCGTCAAAAGCGAAGATCCTTATCTGATGGGCCTTGTGGTAAATGCTTTGTACAATGTTCAGGACAAACGTGCAGATGAACTGATGCGCGAACTGATGAAAACACAGAAAGCGGATGGCAGTTTCATGGGCCTCACAGCTTCGGTGGTGAATTCAACCGGCAGTTCCCTGAAAATTGAAACAACAGGACTTGCCTGTCTGGCGATGATGAAAAATAAAGCTTATATGAAGCAGTTGGGATCTGCTGTTGCCAACATTCAGGCGAGCAAAGACTACTACGGATACGGCTCTACACAGGGCACTGTTCTGGCACTCAAAGCCATCCTGGGTTATACCAAAATGAGCAAGCGTGCAGCAGAAAGCGGTATTTTCGCGGTGCATGTGAATGGCAAAAAAGTAATTTCTGTTCCATTCAAAGCAGATGATAAAGATATTGTGATACCTGATCTGACGCCTTTCCTCGCTTCGGGCGAACAAAAAGTGGACATCGTTTTTGAAGGTACAAAATCAGCAATGCCTTATGAACTGGAGCTCACTTACAATACCCGTTTGCCAAGCAATTCTGATAAATGTGAACTTCAATTGGCTACTACGCTGCCTACAGGCAAGGTGAAAATGGGCGAAACGGTACGCATGAATGCACAATTGAAAAGTGTGTCGAAAAAAGATCAGCCTATTGTGATGGCTATGATCGGCATTCCGGCGGGCCTTTCAGTTCAGATCTGGCAACTGAAAGAACTGCAGGAGAAAAAAGCCTTTGATTTTTATGAAATCTTTGATGGCTACGTGGTGCTGCACTATGAGTTTATCCGTCCGGGCGAAGTAAAAACTGTCAACCTCGATCTGAAGGCCGATATCCCCGGTCAGTACGAGGCCCCGGCTTCCTGCGCCTTCCTTTATTACACACAGGCAGAAAGAGTTTGGAGCAAACCGGAGTTGATGACGATAAATTAGATTGGTACTAGGTACTTGGCTGGTATTGGGTACATTGAAAGGAAAATCCACGCTTGGAAGGGCGTGGATTTTTTTGTGGGGAGTTTGTAGAAAAGACGTTGCAACGCAATTTAGTTAAAAAAATCAAGCTACCCGAAGGCTAAAGGCCGAGCTCCCGAAGGAACTTGTTTAATTTATTTCAAACTCGTTCCTTAATCATAATATCACAAACTGGTTTTAGTTTTTGGGATATAAGGTTAACCACTACCTTGAAATTTACTTCTCTGCAGAGTCTGGCACAGTATACGATGACTCCTTCGACATAACTGTTCGCGTAGTCACCAATACAGGATTTCAGATGATTGTAAATCGTGTTGACGGAAGCACTTGGGGGCAGAATACAGAGGCGTTTTGGTTCGCATTTGAATAAATAACATGAGAAGGTCTTCCATTTTTGGAGGACCTTTCATCTTTTTGAAATGGTTTATATTCGTAAAATTTGCAACTGACAGAGAAATGGGATATATTTGTTATGCTCAAATTAACTAGAGCGACGTCTTCCAATAATAAACTTAATTTTAATGCCTGAATTTTCTAAAATAGACATCACTGCCGCGTCAAAATATTCCGATAATCCAATTTCTTCAGAAAATGAAATTTTGGAAACTTCCGAACAATTGAACCTCAAGCAGCATTATACATCTGCTGACAGTGCAGCTAATGATTTTTATCGCTTTGGTGCCGGAAAAGCCCCCTTTATCAGCGGACCCTACCCGGGAATGTACCCGCTGCAGCCCTGGACCATCCGACAGTATGCCGGATTTTCAACGGCCGAAGAGAGCAATGCTTTTTATCGCAGAAATCTGGCAGGCGGACAAAAGGGACTTTCCGTCGCCTTCGACCTTGCAACACACCGTGGCTACGATTCTGATCATGAGCGTGTTACGGGCGATGTGGGCAAGGCTGGTGTTGCCATCGATTCGGTGGAGGATATGAAAATCCTTTTCGATAAGATTCCGCTCAATGAAATGTCCGTTTCCATGACCATGAACGGTGCCGTTTTGCCCGTTATGGCTTTTTACATTGTTGCTGCCGAGGAACAGGGTGTTGAAAAATCGCTGCTCAGCGGGACTATTCAGAATGATATTCTGAAAGAATTTATGGTGCGCAATACTTATATTTATCCGCCGACGCCTTCCATGCGCATCATATCCGATATATTTGAATATTCTTCACAGAATATGCCCAAGTTCAATTCTATTTCCATCAGCGGTTATCACATGCACGAAGCAGGTGCGCCCGCAGATTTGGAATTGGCTTATACACTGGCAGATGGTATGGAATATTTGGAAGCAGGTATTAAAACCGGATTGAATATTGATGATTTTGCACCACGGCTCTCCTTTTTCTGGGGAATCGGTATGAATCATTTTATGGAAATTGCCAAGATGCGCGCCGGTCGTATGCTTTGGGCAAAAATTGTAAAGAGTTATGGCGCAAAAGATGAAAAATCGCTGATGCTTCGCACACACTGTCAGACCTCAGGCTGGTCACTCACAGAACAGGATCCTTTCAATAATGTAGCACGCACCTGCATAGAAGCCATGGCCGCTGTTTTAGGCGGTACACAATCACTGCATACCAACTCTTTTGATGAGGCGATAGCTTTACCTACCGACTTTTCAGCAAAAATTGCACGCGAAACACAGATTTTTATACAGAAACACAGCAATGTTACCAAAGCCATCGATCCCTGGGCAGGATCCTACTTTGTAGAATACCTGACAGAACAGTTGGTGGAACGCGCCTGGATGCACATTCAGGAAGTAAAAGAACTGGGCGGTATGGCAAAAGCTATTGAAACCGGCATTCCAAAAATGCGTATTGAAGAAGCAGCTGCAAGGAAACAGGCCCGTATCGACAGCAGCAAAGACAAAATCGTCGGCGTAAATATCTTCCGTTTGGAACAGGAAGCCGCATTGGATATTTTGGAGGTAGACAATCGTGCTGTGCGCAATTCACAGATTCTCCGACTCAATGAAATAAAAAAAACACGCAACAGTGCTGCTGTTCAAACAGCATTGGATGCTATCACCAAAGCCTGCGAAACAGGCGCGGGCAATTTGCTGGCATTGGCTGTTGAGGCTGCACGTCTTCGCGCCACTTTAGGTGAGATTTCCTTTGCCATGGAAAAAGTATTCGGCCGCTACAAGGCTATCACCCGTTCAATTTCAGGTGTGTACTCCAAAGAAATTTCAGACAACGAGCATTTTCAAAAAGCCCGAGCTTTGGCCGATGAATTTGCCAAAATGGAGGGGCGCCGTCCCCGTATCATGATCGCAAAGGTAGGACAGGATGGACATGACCGCGGAGCAAAAGTCATTGCTACCGGCTTTGCCGATCTTGGTTTCGATGTGGACATGGGGCCACTGTTCCAAACACCGATGGAAGCTGCCCGTCAGGCTGCTGAAAACGATGTGCACATTCTTGGACTTTCTTCATTGGCCGGCGGACACAAAACATTGGTTCCTGAAGCAATTGAAGCGCTAAAATCACTCGGGCGCGAGGATATAATGGTCGTAGCCGGCGGTGTAATCCCTGCCCAGGACTATGTATATTTATATGAAGCCGGTGTGGTAGGTGTTTTTGGCCCCGGCACCAGTATTGCCAAAGCAGCGATTGATATTTTGGAATTGCTGATAGCAGCAAACAGATAAAACAAAAATGAAGTTTAAAGATAAAAGTGCCTTTGTCTTATCAGTACTGATAACTAATACCTTAATATTTTACAACCCATGAAAAATCTTTATCTGACACTTTTACTGATGCTGAGTTCATTTGGTCTTTTTGCTCAGTTTCAGCACCGATGCGGCTTTGATCATGCCGTACAGCACAAAAATGAATTGCATCCGGGTTTTAAAGACCGTGCTGATGCCATTTTCAGACAGGCTGCACAGTATTCACAACTGCGCGGAGCAAGCAGCAGCTATGTTGTGCCTTTGGCCGTACATGTTGTTTGGAAAAATACTGCCGAAAATCTGCCTGAATGCAAAATAATTGAACAGGTTGATATTCTGAACAGAGCCTATCAGCGCATGAATCCCGACACTTCCAATCTGCGATCAATTTTCAGTGCCGTAGCCGGAAATCCAAATATACAGTTCAGATTAGATACAATTATTTGGAAACAAACAAGTTCCGATTTTTTCTCAGGTGGTTTTTTCCCTGATATCAGCTTCTCCGATCGTGTGAAACATGATTCAAGCGGTGGCAGTGAAGCTATCAATACTGCAGGACATTTAAATATTTGGGTCTGCAATCTTGGTTCTTCAGGGATTTTAGGCTATGCCTATCCGCCAGCAGGATTAGCCAATTGGCCCGCAGATTCTGAGGCACCAACGCCGGGTGACGAAGGTGTTGTTCTTGACTATCGCATAATTGGCGCTGAAGGTGTTTATGTACAACAGACAACAACCATCAATACTAGAGGAAACACTGCCATTCATGAGGTTGGCCATTATTTGGGTCTTCGACATGTTTGGGGTGACGGCCTGCTCAGTATTTTGGGAATTGCTGACTGTACTGTGGACGATGGTGTTATGGATACACCAAATTGCGGTATTCCTTCAAATTATGCTTGCAATCTTACGCAAAACACTTGTGATGCAACTGTAACCGGAGATCTGCCGGATATGATTGAAAATTTCATGGATTATTCCGATGAAGACTGTCAAAATACCCTGACGCTGGGCCAGGTGAATATTATGCATGGGGTGCTGAATGTAGAACGTGTCGGTCTTGCAACTGCTCCTCCTATACACAATACAATTCGCCCCTTGAACGATGCACTGCCAAGATCAGTTGTATTGGGTGTTAATACCGATAATAGCTGTACTATTAACACAAATAGCTACAATACTGCTGCTTCACCCTCTATGTCTGCTTGTTCGGGTGCAAATCCAGCCAACGATGTATGGTTCAGTTTTGAAGCCGTTTCTACAGAAGTAATAATTAATGTTTCTAACATACAGGCCACAACTGGCGCTTCAACTGCCCTTACTTATGAGTTATTTTCAGGAAACTGCGGAGCATTACAGAGCATGGGTTGTTTTTCATCGGCTTCCTCCACTGTGAGTGGTTTACAGAATGCCGAAGAATATTTTATAAGAGTGTACAGCAATGATGCCGGAGCAGCACAGTCTTTCAATCTCTGCCTTCAGGCGGCAGGCAATGTTTCTGTGAATACAACTGCTTTAGCCGAAGCAATTTCAGTTTTCCCAAATCCAAATAGCGGAATCTTTACTGTTTCTTTTCCAAATGTCGATTTAGAAGGTACTATGTCTGTTAAAAACTTTTTAGGACAACAGTTGAGCAATAAGATGAGTATTGACCGATTTACCGAAAACATTCAGGTAGATCTGTCAACACTTGCTAATGGTGTTTATTTGGTAGAATTCAATTTGGCCGGAGAACGAATTGTTAAGAAAATATTGGTTCAAAAGTAGTCTTTCAGTTACAAAACCAAATACGGCATTATGATTGTTTTTCTAAAAAGTTGTCACCGATGAAGCTGATAATTAACTAGGAAAATATTCTTACTGTAAATACAAAGAACCGCCCCGTAACAGATCTGTTATGGGGCGGTTCTTTATATTATTAGGGTTTAAATTATCCCAAAATCAGGCGATCTGACTTAAACCCAAATCCGTCATTTTACACCCACCGGAGACCTGAAAGCTAACTACAAAGCTTATTAATATTTGGGCAGGAGTGAAAACGGATCTTTGTTTTAGAATAGTTATTACAAATAAATCCTTAAAAAAACAGAGGCTTGCCCGCAATCGAACAGCCTCTGTTTTTTATAGTTTTTCTAAAGATTAGAGCACTTCAGTATTTTCTTCTTTTTTATCGTATTTGAAAGTCCAGAATAAGGCAAAACCCATAAAGCCCAACAAAAGCGAAGAGCAGATAAGTGCACTCATTTCCCCAATTCTGTGTGAACGCGGTTCAAACTTAAACTCTATGGTATGCTCGCCCACAGGGATACGCATACCGCGCAGCAGGTAGTTGACTTTAATAAAACCTTCTTTGATCAGTTTACCGTCAACATAGACATTCCAACCTTTTTTGGGCGGATAATAGATTTCGGAGAAAACTGCAAAGCGTTCATTCGTTACTTTCGACTTATACGTCAGTTTTTCAGGATGATAAGCTGTAAGTAAAATAAAATCACCTTCAGCCTTAGTATTAGCCATTCCTTTCAGATAGCCTTCATTGGTTTTTCTGGTTACGGCTGTGTACTTTGGTACCAATTTAGGAAGGGCCTCTAATTCTGCATCTGCAGTTGCTGCGTATTCAATTGACTCTACCAACCATGCATTGCCGAGAGCTTCCGGATTTTCCAGTGCCATATCCGGAGATTTGATGACCCAACGAACATTGAGCATACCCAGAATATGCAGATAATCGGGATTGATATCGCGGCCACGGAAATAGGTTTCTGCCAGTTCCTGAGTAAGAATAGGCTTTGCAGCATGATAACCTCCTATAATTTTATGGTAAAAAGCACCTTCGGAATTTGCAAAAGGATTGCCGGGCTGACCACCGCCACGTACACCTGCAATCAGGTCATAGACACGGTAATGAAGATTTTTGTCGGCAAGAATTTTTTGGTCGGCCGGAGTAGCAGGCGGTATACCATCGATATCACCTTTTTCTTCAAAACTGTCCTCATTGATATAATATCTGTCAATCATAATCAAATCGATCATTGACAATGCACCAAGAATTCCTACCAAAATCAGGGACTGTTTCAGTTTGCCTACAGCAAAAACCCAAAGTGCAGCAGCACCAAGCATGATAAATACCAAAGAACGGATGGCATCGCTGCGCATCATAGCAGCACGGTCAGCCTTGATAGCATCATAGAATGTTCTCCACTGCGGGGCCTGAGCCGAAAGTTCAGCAATTTGAGCATCTTTACCGCCCACCATATCTCCGGTAAAACTGTAGAAAAGGACATAAAGCGCAAGACAGCCGGTGATAGCTACTGCAGAATAGAGGTAATTGATTCTTGTCGGTTTAACTTTCGCTAAAGCAAAAATTTTTTCTATAAAAACACCTTTAGTTTCATCTGTATCCTTGTATTTAATAAAGGCTGTCAGACCCAAAATTGCCATGACCACCGCAATAATTTCCACGGCAGTAAATGCCATGGTTACCGCACGGAATTTATTGTACATGGGGAAATAATCCACCATGAAATAGTTGAAAGCTTTGAAATTGTCGCCCCAGGCCAGCATGATAAAAAATCCGCAGACAAGGGTCAAACCCCATTTTACTGGACCTTTCACCATGAGCATTCCCAAAATAAACAGCAGGAACACAATCGCGCCCAGATAAACAGTACCACTAGTGAAAGGCTGAGCACCCCAGTACTGAGAGGTCATTTGAAAAAGCTGATTGGAGATGTTTTGAGCCTCTTTTGGATCGGCTTTTGCCATCATGACTTTCATTGCCTCGGCACTGTTGCTGTTGCCCAGCTGAATGCCGGGTCTGCTCGCATCGTCGGCAAAGTATCTGCTGTTGGTACCGCCATAAAATCTTGGAACAAGCAGGGTAAAGGTTTCCATAACACCATAACTCCAACCGAAGATATAATCTTTGTCCAGACCTTTATTTTGAGTGGAACTTGCCAAACTGACAATATCCGACTTCAGCTGAGTAGCCTTCTCCGGCCCGATAGCAGCAGAAATATAATCCATGAAAACTTTTTCAGTTTTGATGCCCTGTCCTACTATTCCGTATTTATTGATTTTCACAATATCGTCGGCGGTCAATCCTTTTTTCGCCAAAGCATCAACATCCTCTTTTTCCAAAAGGAAGGTCTTCAGTTCAGACCCGCCACGGATTGTCTCTGCCGAGTATTCATAGGTAGTCCAAAGCACCGCCAAGTTGGCCAAAATGCCAATTACTGCCCCGACACCCAACACAGCTGAGGCTTTAACAAAACTGACAATTTTTTTATTTTTAATACTGTAAACAAGGAAGGCCAAGGCCAAAAATCCCATTGTCAGGAAAGTATAATAAGTTATCTGCAGGTGATTGGCGCCAATCTGTCCGCCAATACTAAATGCTGCCATTGCCCCACCCAAGATGATTTTGCCGCGATAAGCAAGTATCGTTCCGGCAATGATAGGTGCCATATAGACCATGGCATGTATTTTTGTGGAGTGCCCGGCCTGAAAAAGGTCCATGTTATTGGCTGTGAAGCCAAATGAAAGTGCCCCCAGAAGCGATATCCACTTATCGACCCCCATTGCCAAAAACCCTAAATAGGCAAAAATCATCATGTAAAACAAAACAGTATGCGGGGTATTGATCGGCATGTGAAACATAAATACTACATGGCAGAACCGGACGATCATATTATGGGTAAAATTACCATAAATCTGATAAGTAGGCATTCCCAAAAACACCTGATTTGTCCAGTTAATCACCTTATTTTCTGCTTTCACATAATTGTGAACCTCGGCCTGCATACCGCGAGCCTGTATATTATCATGCTCACCAAGTGACTTCCCGTCAAAAGCGACAGGCTTGAAATAAAGAAAGGCCGCCAACAGGAGGATGAAATAGATGGCAACGTGTGGAATTATTTTTTCAAATTTCATATCTGTTATATATAATAGTTTATCTATATTGTTTTTTGACCTACAGCAATGACAGAATTTCCCACCTGATTGAGAACGATTTTATCTGCTATTTTGAAAATAGGCACCAGTTTATTGTAAGTTTCAATTGGCCCTTTTGGCAGAATTTTTCTTCCCAATATCTTTCCGTACCAAAACCAGCCAAACATGGCAGCCAGGTTAAAATACTGACGGTGTATGATTTTAAATTCCTGATTTTTAAAAAGTTTACTGAGGGATTTGCGCGTGTATCTGCGGTAGTGACCCAATTCCTCGTCAAATTTATTGTAAAGCCAATTGTAAGCAGGCACCAAGATAATGAGATTCCCATTTTTTTGCAGCAACTTCCAACAGTTTTCAATAGCTTTTGCATCATCTTCTATATGTTCCACTACATTCAGGGCATAGATGGTTTTATATTTGCCAAAATGCGCTGAAAATTTAGCGTCAAAATCGGGGTCAACCAAATCCATATGTTCAATGCCTAACAGAAATTGGTTCCTGTCAAATTTTTTATGAAGCAGCTGACAATATTCTTCACGAAGATCACTCAGACAAATGTCCATTCCATTCTGTAAAAAATACTGAGAAATATTCCCAATACCGCTGCCTATTTCCAAAACCGGTCCCTGACAAAAAGGCTTTATTGTGCTGTACATCCACTCATTGAGCCTTTCCGCCTCGGAAAGCGTTTCCAGTGTTTCATGACCTACGGGATCACCTGATTTGACGGGCTGTAAATGCTCCATTTTTAAACATATTTCTTTTTGATGTAAACAGATTGTATTTCAATATGCAGTAAATTGCTCTAAATCCGTCTTTCCAATTTATTTTCTTTCCTTCGGCATAGGTACGTCCATAATAAGAAATCCCTACTTCGTAAATTCTGACCTCCGGTATCCGGGCCACTTTGGCTGTCACCTCTGGTTCGAAACCGAAGCGTTTTTCTTTTAATTTAACCTGCTGAATCATGTCGGTACGAAACATCTTGTAACAGGTCTCCATGTCCGTAAGGTTGACATTTGAAAAAGCATTGGATAAAAATGTCAATATTTTATTGCCCAGGCTGTGCCAAAAAAACAATCTGCGGTGCGGGTTACCACCCATAAATCGGGAACCGTACACAATATCGGCAAAGCCGGAAAGTACAGGTTTGAGCAAAAGATTGTATTCCTCAGGATCATACTCAAGATCGGCATCCTGAATGATCAAAAAATCACCGCCTGCATGTTCAATACCTGTATGCAATGCTGCTCCTTTACCCTTATTTAGCTCATGTTTCAGATATTTTATGGGCAATAACGGATTCTGCTGCATATAAGCTACTATTGCTTCTTCTGTATTGTCTTTTGAACAGTCATTTATAATAATTACTTCCTTTTCAATATTATAGGGCAATTCCACATCTCTAACCTTATCCAAAATACGGTGAATTGTTTTCCCTTCGTTGTATGCAGGTATTACGATGGATAATTTTCCTATAATGGGATGGTTTTCCATTAGAATCTGTTTTTGTATAACTCAACTCAACTCAATTTGCCATTGAAATAGCTATAATTAAATCAGGTTGTTAGATGTAGAATGCCAATATGGTTCTTTACTACAAAAGTATTCAAAAATAGTAAAAAAAATGCAATCTCTGATTTATTTAAGCAACATAGCTTATAGAGTTCCTGATTCAACTGAAAGATGCTTATTTTAGGGCCTAATTTGAAGTATTATGAAAAATATAAACAGGCAGACTGATGCTATTTTGGATTATGAAACTGTGAAGGCCAAAATCCTGACCCATTCAAATGCAGATGCACTTGAAATAACGTCACGTTTGGAGCTTCAAAGTCTCCCTTCAGAAATTGGGCAGATGAAAAACCTGAATCGATTGGTTATTTATAATTGTCCTGAAATTGAAGAAATTCCGGAGGAATTATCCAATATTTCTGAGCTTCGATCCTTTTTCTTTGTCTATTGCCGATCTAAAAGATTGCCGCAAAATCTTGGACAGCTAAAAAATTTAAGAAAACTAAGCCTTAAAGGTAATAATTTTAATAATAAAACTGATTGGGCTGAAATGGCCCAACTTCAACATCTGGAATCTTTGGAATTAAGCTACAGTTTAAAAAAATACAAAGCTGAACTTCCTGGTGAAATTTTCAATCTGACAGAACTGAAGTTTCTGTATTTGGATAATAATTTGCTAAAAAAGCTGCCAAGGGATATTGCCAAGTTAAAATCGCTGTTAATGCTTGACTTGGGGTACAATTACTTTACTGAATTTCCGGAAATTCTCCTTTTGCTTCCGCATTTGGAAACGCTCAGCATAAATGCAGCTGCTATCAACTGTATGCCTGAGGAACTTTTTGACATGCCGGCACTTAAAGAATTAATTATTACCGGTCGCGATCCCAAACGCCTGCCTTATGTAACAGCTTTCGAAAAATTTTTCCGAATATCCAAACAAAGAAATTTCAAACACAAGTACAATACTTTTGTCATAGACCTTATTAAATATCCAAATCAGATTTGTGAATTGGATGAAAAGGAGTTGGTTTCACTGTTGGATTGCGGATTGGATATTACTGTACAAAATGCCCTGACCGAATTAAAGAAAAGATTTACGCCTTTTTTTGAATTACATCCGCTCAAATCAGGCGGTAGAATTGTAATGAAAGGCAAAACCAAAGATGCAAAAAACCGAATTAAGGAATTGCTTAAATCTAATGATATTGAGACTTCTGTAAAAATAACAGCCTCAACAACACATCTGGTCCTAGGCCCCGACGCGGCAATTAATCAAAAGGATTTAGCCGAATTCCCCAAGCTCTGTATTATCACAGAAGAAATGCTGCTAAATGCCCTTCAACAGAAGGAAATTCCGTTTTTATTAAGCGAGAGGGAATCGAAGGATGACAATCTGCTGCAGATAAGAAACCTTTTGGAAAGTGGGCATGATGCCAATTTGTTTTTAGCTTTTGAGCTTTTGAGATCCGGTGGAATTCCAACAACGCTGCTCACTGATTTATTGATCGTTTATAAAGAAACTGAAAACCCAAAAGTCAGAAAAGAAGTAATAGTTTTAATCCATAAGACCGGTTATTACGATTTTGCGGAACAGGTTAAAAAAAGGCTTTCTTTGTTCAGGCTCAGTCGGGAAAAAACTCTATGCTCAAATCTGCTGCAGTACAGCCAATTTGAATTTATTGATAAAGAAAAGCTCTTGCAGTGCATTTTCAAAAAAACAGGAAAGGGAATTGTTTTTGCTTTATTATACCTGAAAAGACAGACCAAAGCTTCTTTTTTTGCTAATATTATTGAAGATGGTTTCCTAAATTTGTCCAATTTGGAATTGGAAATACTTCCGGATGATATGGAAGAATTAGGCGACCTTATCAAAGAGCTCGACATCAGTTTCAATCAGTTAGCAGAATTTCCAACTTTTATATTACGGGATTTACCTAAATTAACCGTACTTTCTTTTGAAGGCAATCCGCTCATCAAAAGCTTTCCAATTGCAGCATTTGCCAACAGTAAAAGTTTGAAAACAATAATTGCAGGTGATGTATTTTATTATTCTTTGAGCAAGTCGGATATTAATTTGCTAAAATCTGCAGGAATAGAATTTATTATGAAAGTTTTTGGTGATGAACCTCAAAAAATGTTCTAAACACCCAATATTTTTCGCAGAGTACTGTAAAACAGCACTAATCCGAATACCCCAAAAACTAATATTTTAATGCTAATGATTCCCCAATTCAGACCAATGCTCTGCCAACCCAAAATATAAAAACCTATTGTAATGAATATCAACGGTGCTGTTGTCAGCATAATTTTACCCAAAGGCAAAGCCGGAATCTTCAACCAATAATCGCTGACAAGCCAAGCCAAAATGGCCATGATAACATAAGAAAACAAGGTTGTGTATGCAGCTGCCTGATAGCCGTAGGTGGGTACAAATTGTATATTCAGGTACATATTCAGCGCAGCAGCTGTAAGCAGTATAACGGTCAGATAAATATTCTGTTTTTTGTAATTGAATACCCTATTATAATTCCAGGCAATCCCATTGAAAATGTATGCCCCTACAATAATTGGAACAATATTCATAGCCTCCCGGAAGGAAGCTTTTGCTGCAAGCAGGGTCCCCAAATCGACAGAAAACAATATCAGGAAAAGCCCCGCAAGAATCGTCAGTTTATGCATACTGAATACCTGAGTAGAAACTTTTTTATACTCTTTTGCATCCATCCATTCGGTATATTGCACGACTGATGCATTTTGCAATGCAACCAGTAGGCCATACATCAGCATACCGATCTTAAAAGCAAAACTATATAAACCTGCCTTTTCGTGACCTAATTCAGAATTAATATACCATTGATCGAAAGAGGTAAGCAGATGTCCGCCCAAAGCATAGGGAACCAAGGGCAAAGAATAGGAAATAGCGTATATAAAGTGCGCCCAGCGCATTCTTTTAAAGTCGAAATAGGGCCATAGTAAATAGATAAAAACTAACATTGCAAAAGCATTAACGATAAACTCACCTATGATTTTGCCCATATATCCTTCCTGCCCTAAAGTCATCAGATACCAAATTCCAAAAACGGCTGCGCCAAATTTTCCATATTGCACCAAAACCTGCGCAATAACCATGTTCTTACTCTTCTTCTCAATAATTTTAATATAGCCATAGGCAAGCCAGAAAATATTGGTATAGGTAAACAGCAGTAACCATGAAATTAATTTTGGACTCAGGTTTAACAGTTCACTTATCGGTTCCCTATAGATATAAATTGCCAATCCTGAAGCTGCAAAAAATATAGTAATTGCTGTAATAATAGTGGCCATAAACCCCTTCTTATCGGCATCGGGTTCCAAAAAATACCTTGATATTGCCCATTCAAGATTAAGGGAAAGCAATACAGAGGCCATAGCCGAATAGGTGAGGTACACATTGGCAATACCGTATTCTTCCGTTGTCAGAAAAAAGGTGAGTACAGGCAGAGATATTATACCCAGTCCCTGCACCATAATTGTGCCCAGGAAATATACACTTGCGTGTTTAAAACTGTCGAAGAAGGAAAAACTGCTGAGTTTACCTAATATATTTGAATTTTTAAGGGACATCTATTTCCAGTTTACCTTGTACACCTTTAGATTCAGGCGCTGTAATTTCTTTCAGAATCTCATTTAGAAATTTACGTGATGTATCGTCCATTTTTTCCATGACCTCAACAGTAATTTCTGTATGTTGCAGAATCTCGAAAAGGCAGTTTATCCTTGCCTCTGTAGTATAAAACTTATTAATAACGATAACATTCTGACTTTTCACCAGACAGTATCCCGACTGAAACTGTCCTTTTTCATATCTGACTTTGTATTGCAGCTGCTTGAAAAGCTCTTCGGTCTTTTTTAAAGTTGTTTCGTTCAATTTCAGCATAACTTTCCTTGGATTTTGACATACAAAGATAGTACTATTCCTTTAAAAAATCAAAAACGGTCCGCAAGTCTGGCCTGCGAACCGTTTTTGGTTTTATGAACTCAGTTGAGTTTAGTTTTTGATAATTTTTGCGCTGTGAACTACACCTGTTCCAAGATGTGTTACCCGAACCAGATAATTGCCCGACACCAAAGTACTCATATCAGTGTGCAGATTATTGATACCAACAGCTGATTTCAAGAGTTTGGTATTGATCAAACGACCCAAAACATCGAGCACTTCAATCTGGATATCTTCGGCATTCTCGGTACTAAACTGGTAGAACACCTCATCCTTGGCAGGATTTGGATAGAAACTGTAGCCATTGCCATCAGATTCAATGTTCAATACCAATACATCTGACAATTCAGATGACTGATCTCTGTTTACCAGACGCAATCTGTAGTAGTTTTGACCTGCAAAAGGATTCAAATCATCGAAATGGTAGGTGCTTGTTTCTTCACTATCACCGGCAGCTGCTACAAAACCGATTGTTTCAAAGTTTGCACCGTCTTTACTGCGCTGAACTTCAAATTTATCAGTGTTTTCTTCAGAACCTGTGGCCCATTCCAACTTGTTGATGCGACCTTGAGTTATCCCTGTAAAGTATTGCCATTCAACAGAAAGCAGAACATTAGGAATAAGAATTACAGAACCTGTACCTCCTGAGAAGTTTGTAATACCGGTCATTGTTGACCAGTTGATACCATTCGGGGTAATTCCTGTACCTGCACTGCTCAGCATAAGGAATGTAGCATCATCATCATAATCAGGCGCAGAATATGGAGTACCCTGATTTTTAAACCAGAACCATCCCTGAGCACCCGTATTATACTTGTAAGTGTAACTGCAGGCAGGATAAGCAGCTATCCAGGCAATTGCAGCATTGAGAACATTGGTTCGCTCAGCAGGAATAAAGTAATAACGTACATCGTAAAAACCACTGAGTGTGCCGGTATATTGAATGTTCCAGTTTCTTTCCATTTCAAACTGAACTTCACCTGTACATGTTGCTGTGTTTCCCGGATCCAGATAATAAGCATTATTATCTCTGATCGTTGCTGTCACAGTACCTGCTGTTCCAAGATTACCCTTAACAGAAAGTATAATCTCATCTCCTATATAAAAATGATGCCAACCGTCATTATCTGTACAATAAGTATTTGAAGTAGCTCCATTTGCAGCGTAAATGTAGTTTTTGGTATTAATTGTTGCCGATGTTTCAACAGCATTACAGGTTCCTGCACGTCGCGCATATACGGTTGTTGCCCCTGAAGGAGCAATTATAATACTTCCTCCAGTACCCAAAAGTGTGCCGCCGCCATTCGCAGCTGTATACCAATTTAGTACTCCACCGGTTCCTAGAGTACCACCTGCTGCACTAATTGTAACATTTGTATTGGGACAAACAGTCCCAACTGCAGCAATTGTAGGTGCTGTCGACTCTACCAATGCGCTGATAGTTCCAGATGAAGTAGAAGTACAACCATTTCCGTCTGTAATAGTCACGGTATAGGTGCCCGGCGCCAGACCTGTATTGTTAGCTACAGTTCGGCCATTGCTCCAAAGATAAGAATAAGACAATGTCCCACCGGATAAAGCAGCATTCACTGAACTTGCTGTGGTACCAGGGCAGGCCGCAGCACTTGGTGTTGTTGTCAATGTTATAGCTGATGGTTGTGTGATCGTTACTGATCTTGTTGCCGCACAGCCATCAACTGAAGTTGCTGTTACCGTCGACGTCCCAGCCGGTAATGCTGTAGCCGCAGCAGTAGTTTCTCCGTTACTCCATAAATAACTGATATTGGGTTGTCCTCCGATAGCCTCTACAGTAGCTCTTCCTCTGTTTATACCCGCACAAGCTAAATTGTTTGTAGAAAGAAGATTGATTGCAACTGCACCCGGTGTTGTTATATTGAAAAAAACCGAACTTCTACAACCTAATCCATCTGTTACAGTCACGTTGTAAGTACCGGGAGAAAGATTCGTTCTAACTCCAGATGCCGCGCCACCACTGGACCATGCATAAGAATAAGGTAATGTACCCCCAATTGTTGCAACCGTCGCTGCGCCATTATTCAATCCGCAGGAAGCAGGAGTGCTTGATTGCAGATAAATAGTTGGTGAAGCCGGTGAGGAATACAGGAAGGAAGTATCTGTAACCGAACAGCCTGATGTTGTATTTGTTACCGTTACAACATAGACACCCTGACCTAAACTATTGATAGTAGAATTTGCTGAATTTAATGTTGTACCTCCGGTAGACCATGTAAAATTATACAATGCTGCTGTAGGCGTAGCTGTAACTGATCCGTTATTACTGCAAGTCGGTTCTACATTTGTAAAGTTTACGACCGGTATGATATTTACAGTAACCGGAAATGCTCTTGATACCGGACAGCTGATTCTGAGCTGACCGTTTGTTGTGGTCTCTGCATAAATAGAGGCCGTATAAGTAGTTGTTGAAGTTGGAGAAACAGTAATGGTATTCGCAGTAGAGGATAAAATTCCTGTACTTGGTGACCATACTACAGAATCTGCAGCGTTCAAACCTGTTAAGGTAAGTGTTCTTGACTGACCTGCACAAATAGCACCTGCGCCCGAAGCAACTGGATTTGGTACGCGATCTACAAAAAGATATATTGTTTTGGTGACCAGTCCGCAACAGTCAGTCGTCAATCCAAGCGTTACAGGATAGAACCCTGCTGTACTGAATGCAGTTGAAGCTGTAACCCTTACAGAACCGGGATTTAAAATAGCTCCATTAAAATTCCAGCTGTAGGTAAGGCCCGGATATTGACTTTCAAAGGTTGCAAACTCACCCTGACAAAGTTGAAAAGTATCAACACCCAAAACATTTGCATTGGATAGTACTACAGGAATGGTAGAGCCTGCAAATGCGATGTTGTGGAAACCTGTATATTGGTTAGCTCCCATTGATACACTAAAGCGACCTGTCTGAGAATACTGAGTTATTGTAGGACTTACAGCGCCTGCCGTTGCGGGAGTCGCAAAGTTTGATGCAAGGTCAAAATCCCAAGCAGCAGGAGCAGCTGAGGTATAAGCAACGTTTGTATTTGTACAACTTACATTTGCGACTGTAATTGTAGTTTGACCGGGAAGGTTGAAAAATACATATGGGGTTGTCAAGGCAGATCCGCCATTAAGATAAACGTCGATTGATACTCCTGTTGATCCATTTCCTCCATTGCCACCATTTCCACCTCTACCTCCGGTACCACCGCTACCGCCTCGGTTCCCATCAGAATCTCCATTAGAACAACCGTTGCCAATAGTTGAAGTACCACCATTACCACCAATACCACCAGTGCCGCCTAACCCTGCAACGCCAGCAGCAGCAGCAACAATTCGTGATTGTATAACATTACCCCCAACACCATTATTGTAAAGATAGAGCCCAAAAGATCCGCCGCCGCCATTTGCACCTCTTCCTGCGCCGCCGCCACCGCCGCCGCCGCCGCCACCAGAGCCGCCGCCGCCACTTGCATCTAAACCACTATCGTCACGACCAGCACCGCCGCCGCCGCCACCGCCACCACCGCCATTGCCAGCAGTAGCATTTGTTCCAGCTCCAGGTACAAAAAATCCAATTAGATGAGTACTAGTGCCCGCTGTACCGTTAGTACCTGTGGAACCGTTAGTGCCATTTGCTCCAGTTCCACCATAAGGTGTATCAGCGTTATTGCTATCTTTAATACCACCTGCTCCACCTGCTCCACCTGCCGCACCACCTGCTGAAGCAGTACCATTAGCTCCAACATCGCCGGGCGAATTGGAACTATCATCTCTACCATTACCACCTCTACCTCCTGCTCCACCTGCAGTTGGTGGGCCAGCAACACCTGTTGCATTAACACCTGCAGCTCCACCTGCACCACCATTGCTACCATTAACACCAGGATCTCCTCCAAAAGTACAGTTAGCACCTGTACCCGTAATACCATTATTTCCATTAGCGCCATTTGAACCATCCCAAGTAACATTGTAAGTAGCAGGATTATCATCACCCGCACCGCTACCTGCAGTTCCCGGCAATATCTGTGTTCTTACAATATTATAATTTGAACAACCTGTCAGGTGAACACCGTATGTAGACATACCTGTACCGGTAGTTCCGGCAGCTGTTGTAATAGTTAAATCCTGCAGGCGGAAGCCGATTGCATTATTACCATAGAATGCAACAAGTCGCTGTGCATTTGCAACACCTTCAGGTGCAGCAACTGTACGATTGATTGTAGTTGCACCTGCCGAACTGGTTTTCACCCATGTTGTAGGATCAAAACCACCTTCAATAGTGATATAACTTCTTAGATCAATAGCACTATTAATAGTATAAATACCTGTCGCCATTTTGATAACGGCATTTTGACAGGCACCACGATTGATGGCTTCCTGCAAAGTAGTAGGTGCTGCCTGTGTACCTGCGGCACCAACTGTTCCAGTAGTCGAAACATAAATATTAACACAGGATGCCAAGGCAGGCGGTGCTCCGACGGTAATAACTGAAAAATCGGTAGAAGTACATCCGGAAACCGGATTCGTGACTCTAAGTGTATATGTGTATGAACCCGGCGTAAGAGGAGGCGTTACAACAATTGAATTACTTGTTCCTACAAATGCGCCCGATGCTATAACAGTATTAGAATTATCTAGCCAAGTATAGTTCATACCACTTACATCCGTGGTTCCGGAAAGTGTAAAACTGCCACCCGGGCAAATAGAACCTGTAGCCGGAGTTACATTGGCCACCGGATCGGCATTGATGGTGACCAATACATTGTCTATAGAACGACAACCGTCTGTATAGGTCATTGTTACCGTATAGTTCGTAGTAGTGGAAGGGCTTGCTGTAGTACTTGCCGTATTTGTTGTAGAAAGTCCAACTGTGGGAGACCATTGATAACCCGAAACATTAAGGGCAGCAGTAGTTGCTGTCAATGTAGTTGAATTCCCATCACATATTGCCACATCCAAGCCTGCATTTACAGGCGGATTAGGGTTGGGTATGATATTAACGGTGTAAGCTCTTGAATTGATACCGGGAATCGGACAGGAATTGTCATTCACATTTACCGAGAAGGTAAAGCTGCCGGTAACGCTCATCGCAGGGGTCCAACAGAATCTTAATGTTCTGTTATTGCCGCTGCCTGTGAGGTTATAGGTTGCACCCGGAATGTTACCGGAAAAAGTAACAGTCAGGTTATCCGCATTTACATCCGTTGCTAATACATCAAAACAGACGGTATTGCCCTGACAGGTAGAAATACTGTAAACACCGGGTACGTTGTTAATACCGGATAAAGTAGGCAATGTATTTGTACAGTTCTGTATAACAAACTGCATATCGCGAATAATTTCTCCAATTTTTACAACGCCACGATATTCTTCTACCAAAACGCAGATAGCTGCTACCTGTGGGGTATTGGCGGTGAAAGTGATTTCACCGGTACTTGAATTTATTGTAACAGGAACCGTTAAAGGATTAGTTCCACTGAAACCGGGTGCATAGGTTACTGAGGCACCGCCGGTCTGACGACAGGTAGTCAATGAGTAAACAAGCACATCACCCTCAGGGTCATTTGCCAACTGCTGAAAAACTACCGGCTGATTTACACAGGTAAATGGTGCCGGAGCAGATGCAAAAGTTGGGGAGCTGTTGCAGGGTACCACAGTATTATTAATGCGTGCCGTTATTGAAAAATCATTCATATCCGGACTGGTAAGATTTGTAATGATTCCATTTCGGCAACAGGTCGAAGTTGAAAGTATCCAATCCGAACAACCGGATGGCAGTGTCACAACTCCCTGATATAGGTAGAGTTCCACACCTACTGCACTGTTACCACCCGAACAACGGCTAGTTTGTAAAGGGCAGACCGGTGTAATGTCAGAAGTACTCTGCAGGGTGGCAGTAAGACTTCCCGATACTCCGCAGGATACAGAACTATAGCTTACCGAAAATGATGATGGCATATCAATACCTGAACAGTCGCGGTAGACCCGAATATTAACACGGTATTGGTTTGGACCCACACAGGTATAGGTAAGATCTGATCCCATAATGTGAGAGGCATCAGCTGTAGTTTTGCAACTTAATAAAAGCCACAAAACCATAGTAATACGTAGAAAAAGAATTTGTAGATTAGCTTTCATAGAATATTGTTTTTTAAAAGGGTAGGGATTTAATTATTGAAAACGCGGAAAATTAAGATTAAATAATTAATTAAACAACAGTTATCTAAAACTTAACTGATTTTTAATCAAAATAAAACTATTTTATTGAGAATTGTTTAGGATAGGAATAAGCTAAAAATCCAAAATTAGGTTCTTAGCAGTAAGACGGATATTGATAGATTTGGGCTTTAATCCAGATCCGTCACTAGAGTTCGTGATGAAGTTCTAAAGGGCACAGATGCGTAGCGAACCCCGATGTGCCGCGAAGCAAACCCCGATGGGCTCCACTTAGTGAATAGAATTTATAATGACGGATAGAGAAGAAAAAAAAGATTGAATATGAGGGGCATAAAACGCAAAAAGGCAACAAAACTGCTGCCCTAATACTGTATATTGTATGGTATATTCATACTTTTATTTTTTTATTAGGATATTTTCGCTTCAATTAATATGGGTCTTCTGATTTTATTACCTCAAAAGCCAATTTTTCCAGAGCCTTTTTTTTGCGGTACTGGATCTGAAAACTGGTATTTACCAAATAAACACCAAGTACTGTTGTCAGCATTGATACAATAGTTATCCAATTCAAGTTTTCATTCAAAATCCACCATCCCAATAAAACGGCAACAACTGGGTTGATATAAGAATAGAGTGAAGCCTGTGCAGCTGGCAGATGTTCAAGCGTATACATGAAGGCGGAATAGGAAATGAGAGAACCAAAAACAATCAGATAAGCAATACTTCCCCAAAAATTCCAACCCAGTGGCCCGCTCACCAGATTATCGATGCCAATTATTCCAACGATCAGCCACAAAAATGCGCCACCAAAAATCATCTGTAAGCCCGCGCCCATCATCAGGTGAACATTTGGTTTCCATTTGGCTGCAAAAACAGAACCCAATGCCCAAACAAGAGTTGCAGCAAGATTGAGTATGATGCCAAAAGTAAAATTGGGGTTCAAAAATTCTTCAAGATAATCAAATGAAATTCCCATGACGCCCAATACCCCAAGTGCCATTCCTATTATCAGCATAGGAGACCAGTTTACCTTTGCTATCAAAAAGTGACTGAAAACAGCTATAAATACGGGCCCCGAAGCCGACATTACAGATCCTAAACCGCTGGGGATATACTGCATAGCCCAGGTAGCGAGGCCATTTCCCATACATAACATTAATATGCCTATGAGAGCCAACTGAAGCATTGTCTTTGCTCTCGGCATTTTTACACCACTAAGCAGCATCCAGGCAACTAATATAAAACCTGCAATGCTTTGGCGCACCGCCGACATAAATAGACCATGAATCTGACCTGCACCTTCGCCCAAGCCTATTGTTATCGCCAAGTAGGTTGTCCCCCAAAAAAAACTTACCAGTGCCAGTGCTATCAAAGCCTTTGTTCTGGAATCAAATTTTATATTATTCATAACTGCCCACAAAAATGTGGATTTTTAATTTAAAATAAGTAACCAATCATAAATAATGATTGATTTTAAATGAAAGGATTTTTTAGGCTGACAAGGCAGAAAACGAAGCTGAAGTGGTCTCGTCACAAATGACGAGAGCGAGGCTTTCTAACAATGTCAGTATGAAAAAGACTTCATTCAAAGTTGTTATTATTTGTGATTGGTTACTAGTAAGCTATTTAAAATAATATTGGGTACTAATGAAGATATTACTGACACAATGCCATTAGCTGCAAAAAGGTTGTAAAAAAACAAAACAAAAATTTAATTTACATGATTTTGTCAAATAATGGATTCAATAATTGATTGCCCTTCATTGTAATTTTAATAAAGAAGTCCTACCTTTGTAAGTGGGCTGCAAAACGATCAGTTTTTTAGTTCAATTCAAAGAAAAAATATTTTCTCAACCTAATATATATCGAACTCCAATGCGTTTTTCCATATCATCAGCTGAGCTGAAAGAGCAGCTGCAAATCATCAGCGGCGCAATCGGATCGAATCCGGTTTTGCCAATTTTGGAAGATTTTCTTTTTCAGATTGATGAAGACAAACTTACAATCATTGCAACTGATCTTGAAACATTTATAGCATCTGAAATTTCTGTTCACACAGAAATTCCCGGTAGTGTTGCGATACCTGCAAAAATTTTACTGGACACACTGAAACAGCTGCCTACACAGCCTATCACCTTCAGTGTCGACATGGGTAGCTTTGCAGTTAAAATCACTTCAGCTTTTGGCCAGTACGAATTGGCGGGTGAGGACGGAAATGACTATCCCAAACTTCCCGAGCCGGATGCAACTGATAATATTGAAATTCCTGCAGTTCTTTTGCTGGAAGGTATTAATAAAACAATTTTTGCTACAAGTACCGATGATTTGCGCCCTGCTATGACCGGCGTTTTTCTTCAATTGGATGATAAAGGAGTAACCTTTGTATCAACAGATGCACACAAGCTGGTAAAATATACCTTTACAGAACTCAGCCCCAACTCACATACTTCATTAATTCTTCCCAAAAAAGCACTTAATCTACTTAAAAATGCACTTTCAGATGTGTCGGGCAGTGTTAAAATATCGTACAGCCGCAGCAATGCCTTTTTCTATTTTGAAAATCAGACTATGGTCTGCCGACTGATTGACGCCCGCTATCCGGAGTATAATGCCGTTATCCCTAAAGACAGCCCCAATGTTATGTCGGTTGTTCGTCAGGACCTGCTAAACTCTATGAAACGTATTGCTAACTATGCCAACAAAACGACCAATCAGGTAAAATTGCATATTTCTGAGAAAGGTCTTACCATTGAAGCAGAAGACTTGGATTTTTCCAATAAAGCTCGCGAACAAATGCCTTGTTATTATATCGGAGAACCTATGATTATCGGTTTCAATGCCAAATTCCTTATAGAAATGCTCAGTGTAATAGGTGGTGACAATGTGAAATTATTTCTTTCAACACCCAATCGTGCCGGAATTCTTCGCATGGAAGAAGAAACTGCAGGCGAAGATCTTTTGATGTTAGTTATGCCCGTTATTTTGAATTCTTAAGAACAACAGAAAATAATATATTTGATCCCGGTTTGGCAAAAAAGTCATTCCGGGATTTTTTTGCTATGATATTTAGATAGGTTATTTATGGCCTGACCCCCGAAAATTACTTTGTAATTATCGGGGTCGCGCTTTCCGTTACGGTCTTCGTCCCTCGCCCCCACTTCTATCGCTCAGGCGCCCCCGATCTGCCCCCAAAACACTTTACTCAATTAGACCTTGCACACAAAAAAAGCGCCCGCTTTTGGCGGACGCTAAATATAAATATGCGATTTTTTGAAGTCCTAAGAATTCAAAATATCTTAGTTTTTAACAATACGTTTTGTAGTTGTTACACCATTAGCTTTAACGTGCAGGAAGTAAACACCGGCAGGAAAGCTTGCTACATCCCAAGTACGTGTTTCGTTGCTTACGTTCTTAACATTTTTGATGTCAATAACACGACCGTTAAGGTCAGTCAAAATATAACGAACATCAGAAGCTTTATCAAGATTCAAAGTAGCTGTAAACTGATTAACAGTTGGATTAGGAAACACTTCAACACCAGCCAATTCAACAGTTGTCTGATTAACAGCAACATTATTGCGTTTTTCAATAACCAAACCGATTGAAGGAACTGGAGATGGTGCAGTATAACCTGTATACCAAGTGTTTGCAGCAATAGTTCCAGTACCATTGCCTGTAGCAATTCTCACCAAACAAGCAGGGATAAAATAAGAAGGCATAGAGTCGGTAGTTGATTCGTAATGATAATCTGTAACACCGATAAATGCTGCTCTGGACTGGCTTGTAGCATTGCGCAAACCTGTTGCATTTTCCTGTACTAAAGTAACCACATAGAATGAATCAGACTCCAATTGAATACCATTTGTAAGATTGTCAATATCCAAAAGAGACATTTCACCTGTACTGAATGCTGCAGGACCTGCAGCTAAAGTAAATGTATCATTACCAACTGCCAACAATGGAAGCTCAGGATCAGGACCGGAAACCTGTTGAGTCCAGAAACCATCAGCATTTGCATCAGAAAATCTGTAAACTCTAGCCTGAATTACTGATTGAGTTACACCCGATGCTACGTTAGAATAAGCTGCACGGTATTTTACTGAATTCAAAAAGTAAGGACTAGTCAATCCCGGAGGAATATAATACATTGAGCCAAGCTCGTATTGAATTGGCAAATCAGTGCCATCCAAACCGGCCAATAAAGCATTGTCTGAGAAAGGATAACCATCTGTAGCGGTTGGCACCTTAGACAGGTAGTTATTGTTAGTAACACGGAAGAATGTAATCAATGAATCATTGTTCAGGTCAGTCTGAACCAAAGCTGTTTTCAATACATAAGTAACACGGTAAGTACCGGTATCGGTAGGCAACCAGTTGGCAGAACCAATAGTTGTTTTATAAGCAAAATAACCCAAGCTGGCATCAATAGCAGGCAGTGACATAGAATCACTTGCTGCAAATACCCATGAACCTCCGGTTCTGTGATAAACCTCCATATGAAGCATTGCAGCTGCTGCTGCAAGATTTACAAAGCCTGAATTTTTAACATTTACACCCCAGCTGGTTTCTGTATCATTTACAAAATCCAAAGGAAGATCAGAACTGCCAAGAGTTACTATTGAAGGGTTGTCTTCATTCAAAGCAAGGTCAAATGTAGGGACAAAAGTTTCAATACTAATATCATCAACAGACCAGAAGTAAGAGTCACCTTTAAAGTAGAATTCAATGCGGCAGTCAGTCAGGTTTGTTGCACCTGCAAGTTGTGAAGAGATATTGAAAGTAACAAAACCTTCAGAGGCTGCACCATTTGAAATATGGCCCAATGCTGTAATTACATCCAATGAAATCCATGTAAGACCACCATTTTTAGAAAAGCGAACCACATTGCTGTCTGAAGCAAAATCGCGAAGACCTGCATAGAATTTAACCAAAACTAATGAGTCTCTATAACCTGTAAGGTCAATTGCAGGAGAAGTCAATTTGGCTTCCTGTGGAACAATGTTCTGATCGTAGAAGTAGTCACTGTCAAACAAAGCAACACCATTGCCTAATGATGGAGAGTTGATGTGAAGACCTGATCCTGAACCAAAACCACCGGCTGAGATACCGGTACCGGACCATGCCCAATTGGCATTGGGAGTAATTGCGGTAGCAGTCCAACCAACATTGGCCAATGTTGAATCGGTAGAAGCAAATTCTCCGATTGAATCAATAGCTGGATTTGAGTGACCTGTACCCCAAAGAATGGTTTGTGCATTGGCTGCTGTAATAGCAAACGTACATACAAAAACCATCAAAATTTGAGTAAGATTAGTTTTAAACATAATGTGTAAAGAATTTCAATGATTAGAAAACAAAAAAACTAAGACTGATATGGTCTAAAATGCAATTTTAAGTATAATTTTTGACATTTTGGACAAATGCCCGGTATTTAGTTTGTTAAAAAAAGAGCAAGCCTGATATTTTAAATTGTTCTTTTATTTTTAATAATGAATTTATTGCTTGAGGAATCTTTCTGTTCTTATCCCTTCAGCGGTACGGACAGTAATAAAATAAACACCTGCCGGAAGATTTTTGACATCAAAACTGTAAATATCCTGCTGCAGATTATTGCGGGCTACAATTTCCAAAACCTGACCGTTGATATTGCTTAGGATATAAGTTATATTCGCTGCTTCTTTATCAAAAGAAATTTTCAGATTGATCTGTGAATTTGTCGGATTAGGAAATACATTCATAGCAGCATCAAGATTTCCGATATTTTTAACCGTTACAACTGTGTCGAAAGGATTTAAGCTGCCGCCCAAGATAAGACGGATGGAAGGGTGAAGATCTGCTCCAAAACCTATCCAGTTCCAGTCATTTGCTGCTTGTACAAATGTAGTGCTGTTTGCTGTTGCAATACGTGCAGATGCGGGGTGACGGGGTTTTGCACCATCTGCCAAAATTGCAGCATTGATAGAATAATTAAGCTCATCAGCTCCATACCACACACAACGATAAGATGTACCCACAGCAAGTCCCTGAGAATTGCGCTGATCCAAGGTAATAAAATATACCGTTGTGTCTTTGAGTTGCAATGGGCCGAAATTATCTACATTACTTATTGATACTGTACGCGCAGTGTATTGACCTGCCGTTAGCGGAATTGTATCTACAGCTATACCTACAAGTTCCAATTCGCTTGATGTAGGACTGGCATTAAGGGTGCCATTAGCATCTATATCTTTAAATTCATAAACACGAACAGTAACGGGAGCTGCCGTAAAGCCGGTTACGAGCGAAGCAGGTGCATAAACTCTAAAGTTTACGGAATCCATACTGACATTATCTGCGGCGCCTTTCGGAAAATAGAACATAGTACCATGTTCAAACTCAGTTACAACATTACCCGCAGCTGCGCCCGGAAAAATTGGACGATTGGAGTAGACCTGCCCATCTGTTGCACTTTGACGGCATTTAGAGAAAATTTTCTCAGAAATAGTAAAGGTATGACGAACTGTATCATTTGATCTTTTTCCGTCAGCCAAGTCATGTGCCGCTATGAGTGTGGCACGAAAATTTGAAAAGGTATCGATCATATTAATATTAGGGAAATTAATCTGATCGGGAGTTATTCTTTCCTGAGAAAGTACAGTATCAACCGGAATAGTCCCTGTATAGATACTGGTCCATGTTCCTGCTATATCTTTTTCGAGCAAATATTCTATACGTGCATTATTGGCAGGCAGAATTGGTTTAGAACCATAGTTGGTGACCCTTGCAGTGTAGAAAAAGTTACTGAGATCCTGTTGTGAAATAGGCGAAAAACGATAATCGGAAGTAAAGGTTGTTGTAAAACCGTCTCCCAGTGTTGTTCCTGAAGTTTGTCCGCTGATGGCAAAATCATAATCGGAGGTTACTATAAGAGACAAGTCGTCAATCATGGCAAAGTAGTAGTAACCTTCAAAATTTAGACGCAACTTACAATTTGTAAGATTAGAAATACCGTCAAGAACGCCAAAAAGTGGAATTTCCACCTGTGCCGATGAAAACTCAACATTTGCTGCAACGCCCTGAGTGATGTCGAAATCTGTCCAAGTAGCTCCACTGTCAGTGGATATGCCTAAAGAAAGCTCACGAATAGTGAATGGACGATAATATAATGTAAATCGGGCACTCAAGGTTGAATCGGTATATCCTGACAGATCAATAATAGGACTATGCAGTTCACCGCGGTGACCGGGAACTGTGCCGCCACAGTTGTATCCGGTAGGTGCAGAACCTGAGTTAAATGTGCTGCTGCCATTGTTGTCCAGATAATCTGAATCGAATAATGCTACCCCATCACTTAGGGAAGCCGAAACCATTGCCGGTCTTGTTCCGAAGAAAGCTCCCTGTGAGCGGCCCGTAGTAGAGCGCGACCAAAACGCATTTCCGGGAAGTACCTGAGCGCAGCCTACTACATTTCCATGAAAAACACTTACGCTATTCCATGCACTTGCAGAACTGTCAAAAGGCAGTGCAAAACGACCGATTGTGTCAGAAACAGGATTACTTGAACCCGCTCCCCAAACAATAGTTTGTGCATTCAGATATGATGCGGAAAAAAAAAGCAGGAGAAGCATCAATTTGTTTAGGTTGCTTTTAATCATAATTCAATTTTTGTTTTAATGATAATTAATTTAATGCTTCAATAATTTTAATCTATCAATAAATCTCTTTTGTTAAAATGGCTTTTTTACTATTACAATTTCATTCTATTATAAGTACATTCAACGAATAGTTG
>CAINVS010000608.1 GCA_903854205.1 uncultured Bacteroidota bacterium
AAAAGTTCAACTGGCATAGAGAAGACCATCAAAACTGAAAAGGAATTAACTAAACTTATCTTTTTTCAAAAGCTCCAATCGTATTTCTCAGGAATAAAATTATTACTGATCCTCTTTAGTTTTTCAATGTACCGATAATTATCTATTTTTGTGCTTCACTGGATTACCAGACATCAGACATCAGACCAGATATCAGACATCTTAAAAGATTTTCAAAGAACAATATATTGAATTTCTGCAAAAATTTGACATTGAATATGATGACAAATATTTATTTGAATGGCTGGAATAAAATATTCTACCTTTGGGTTTTAATCAAATTGTTCATTTATAGGATATTCCCCAAACACTTAATATAATAACTTTTTTTCTCAAAACTCATATCTCTAATCTCATATCTACAATGTGGGACTTCTTTAAAACAAAACTGGGCAGAATTCTTGGGACCTTACTGGGTTTTGTCGGAGCAGGCTTCATTGGAGCATTGGTCGGTTTTATTATAGGTGCAGTTATTGACAAACTACATCTTGATGGGGCTTTTCTATTGGATTCGGGTTCAAATACAAAAAATAAAAATCCAATTGATTTTATCATGAGCTCAATGGTACTTGCTGCCGCTGTCATTAAATCTGACGGAGAAAAGGATGAACTCGAAATAAATTTTATCAGGAATTTTCTTTACGAACAGTATGGAAATAAGAGCATGCAGGAGTATATGCCAATTTTTGAAAGGGCGATAAAACAGGATTGGGATATTAGAAAAGTTACCCAACAGATAAGGCAGACAAACAATTATGAGACCTGTCTTCAGATTCTGTATTTTTTGTTCGGACTGGCCAACGCCGATTACAAAATCAATGAAAAAGAAATTGCCAATATCAAAATCATAAGTATTCATTTAGGCATCAGCGCTGAGGATCACGAGTCGATCAAAGCTATGTTTTCCAGTGAAATTGATGCCAATTATAAAATTTTGGATCTGCTCCCATCGGCAAGCGATGCCGAAATAAAAGAAGCTTACCGCAAATTGGCCAATAAATACCATCCTGACAAAATTGCCCATTTGGGCCTGACAGTCTCTACAGTTGCTCAGGAAAAATTCCAGAAAGTCCAGTCGGCCTATGATTCCTTAAAAGTAAAAAGAGGCATCAAATAACTTCATTATTCCTATAATCTGTTTATTTATGAAAACATTCGCTGCAATACTGGAATGGACAGGCATTCTGATAGTTATTTATACTTTTATCGGTCTCATTGCCGGAGCATTCGGTTATGTTTTAGTGTTAGAAAATGCCACTTTTCCACTCATCAACTTCAATCTTGCTGTTATATTAATTCCAATCGGTCTACTACTGATCGTTATAGGGTGGCTGATTTCCATAAATACAAAGGATATTACAATAACTCCCTTTTTAGATATGAACGACCTTTCTTTTATTGAGAAAGTGATCAGAAAAACAGCGTTAAGAAATTTTTGGGTGGGGTTATTTTTACTTTTTTTCGGTTTTATATTATGTGTGACACCCCTGTTAGACAAACAAGCAATCTCTATCGGAGGAAATATTTTCATTATCATTTTTGGTTCACTCTGTATTTTTTTGGGACTCTTCATGATTTTTAAATGGGCAAAAATGCGCATTCCCCAAAAATCAAAGGAGTGGAATTTGATAATGATAGAACCCCATAAAATCGATGAAATTAAAGTTCAGATTTTTCAGAATGAAATGGGCAAGGTCAATCAGGCTATTAATGTTAACTTTATTAGGGCCAACAAAATAAAGGCTGTTTTGGCGGTCAATGAGGAACAGCTTCATTTGTTGAAACAGTATCTCCTGAAAGTAAATCCAGGTATTAAAATAAATTGATTCGATTAAAGTTGAAAGAGAAAAGTTGAAAGTTGAAAGACTTGAGAAGACATTTCTTCAATTTTCAACAATCTGCCGAGCTTCTAAATTGAACCGATCTCGTCCCAAAGATTTAATCTGCCTTCTGACAATCTGTCTTCTGAGAACCGAGGCAAAGCCTAGCTCCGCGTAGCGAACCGAGTGCAACGAGTTCTATAATCTGCCTTTTAAACTATTTCCAAATAAAAAATTTACCAAATCTTCCTTCTGTTTAAATATATAGGGACTAATAGCTATTTTTGCAATCAATATCATCTCATATCTCATATCTCAACATAATGAACTTATCACTCAAAGGAAAAAACGCATTGGTTTGCGGAAGCACACAGGGCATCGGCAAAGCAGCTGCAATGGAATTGGCACTAATGGGTGCCAATGTAATTTTGGTGGCCAGAAATGAAACCTCACTTCAGGATGCAATTGAATGTTTGGACAGCAGTCAGGGTCAACAGCATGACTATTTTATGGCGGATTTTACAGAACCTGCAACGCTTCAGGAAGCCCTGAAAGTTTTTCTGTCGAACAACAGAGACATCAATATTTTGGTAAATAATACCGGCGGACCATCTGCCGGTCCGGCACATACAGCCGGAATCGATGCATTTAGAGCGGCCTTTGAAATGCACCTGATCTGCAATCAGATTTTGGTACAGTCAGTAATGGAAGGCATGATCAAATCGGGCTATGGCCGTATCATCAATGTCATTTCCACTTCCGTTAAACAGCCTTTGGAGAATCTGGGCGTTTCCAATACCATTCGCGGAGCAGTAGCGAGTTGGGCCAAAACACTGGCAAATGAACTGGGGAAATTCGGTATCACAGTAAACAATGTACTTCCCGGAGCAACCAATACCATTCGTCTGCAATCAATTATACAAAATAAATCGAACAAAACAGGACAATCCATCACAGAGGTTACTCACGAGATGCAGGCTGAAATCCCTGCTTCCCGCTTCGCAGAGCCTGAGGAAATAGCTGCAGCTATCGCCTTTTTGGCATCACCTGCAGCGGCTTATATCAATGGGATAAATTTGCCGGTTGATGGGGGGAGAACGAAGAGTTTGTAGAAGGCAAAAATGTTGTTAGTTGTTTGTTGAAAGTTGTTTGTTATTTAGTCATTCAAATCTAACTACTTTATAGCATCAACAAAAAAAATATTTTATAATATATAATTTACAAATACCCTCTACCAAGTACCTTTTACCCTCTACTTTCATAAAATGCAAAAACTAGAAAACTATATAAACGGTCAACTCATCGCTCCGCAAAGCGGAAACTACCTCGACAATTACAATCCTGCTATAGGTGAAGTTTACAGCCTGATTCCGGATTCTGATGATCGCGACGTAAATCTGGCAGTTGAGGCGGCAAAAGCTGCCTTTCCAAGCTGGTCTGTCATGCCTGCGACTGAGCGTTCACGCATATTGGTGCGCGTTGCAGATCTGATTATGGAAAAGCTCGACGAATTGGCCCTCGCAGAGAGTATCGACAATGGTAAACCTTTGGCCTTGGCAAAATCGGTAGATATTCCGCGGGCACATCAAAACTTCCATTTTTTTGCTACAGCAATTCTGCATTGGGCAAGTGAGGCGCATATTATGGAAGACAAGGTCATTAACTACACTATCCGACAGCCAATCGGCGTTGTGGGCTGTATCTCGCCTTGGAATCTGCCGCTTTATCTTTTCAGTTGGAAAATTGCACCGGCACTCGCTTCCGGCAATTGCGTGGTCGCCAAACCTTCTGAAATTACACCAATGACGGCCTATCTCCTATCAAAAATCTGCATCGAAGCAGGTTTGCCGGCAGGTGTACTCAATATCGTTCACGGACTAGGCGGAAAAACAGGTCAGGCAATCGTTGAACATCCACAGGTAAAAGCCATTTCTTTTACCGGGGGAACAGCAACAGGAGAGCGTATTGCAGCGATAGCTGCACCAAAATTCAAAAAACTGTCCTTAGAATTGGGCGGTAAAAATCCAAGTATTATTTTCGCTGATTGCGATTATGATAAAATGCTGTCAACCACCGTCCGCTCCTCCTTTGCCAATCAGGGTCAGATCTGTCTCTGCAGCTCTCGTATCTTTGTGGAACGCAGTATCTATGACCGTTTCAAAAAAGATTTTACCGAAAAAGTAAATAATCTGCGCATTGGAGATCCGCTTCTAAATGTAAATGTGGGCGCTGTGGTTTCCAAGGAACATCAGCAGAAAATCCTTTCCTATATTCAGTTGGCCAAAGAAGAAGGCGGAACAGTCTTAACCGGCGGTGATGCCGTATCGATCGAAGGCCGATGCGAAAACGGTTATTTTGTAGCTCCCACAGTTATCGAAGGGTTGGATTATAATTGCCGCACCAATCAGGAAGAAATTTTTGGTCCGGTTGTGACAATAACTCCCTTTGACACTGAGGAAGAGGTGCTGACAATGGCCAATTCAGTCCGTTACGGATTGGCCTCTGTGCTTTGGACAACCAATATCAATCGGGCAGCCCGCATGGCACAACAGCTTCAGTCGGGCATTGTCTGGACAAACTGCTGGCTGCTTCGTGATCTGCGCACCCCTTTTGGCGGAGTGAAAGACTCAGGTGTTGGCCGCGAAGGCGGTTTTTATGCGCTTAACTTTTTTACAGAACCGAAGAATGTTTGTATTGAGATTTCTTAAAAAATATCAGGTATCAAGTAGCGTGAATCAAGACTTTTTCATGCAAGACATCTAAAATACTTTATTTTTTCGATCACTTTTATTTCATAATACCTTTCATAAATTTATCTGTTAACAAGGCTAACAGTTTTTTGTACCTGATACTTGATACTTTATACCTGATACAAAAATTGATATAAAAATTATGGACAAAGAATTATTAAACTCCCCCCGTGCCCCTTTAGCTGTTGGCCAATACCCACACGCAAGACGTGTCGGAAATCTCCTTTTTTTATCCGGTGTAGGACCCCGCAAACGCGATAGTAAAGAGATTCCCGGAGTGACACTGGACGAAAACGGAAAAATACTTTCTTATGACATTGAAGTGCAGTGCCGTGCCGTATTTGACAATATCCGCTATATATTGGAAGACTGCGGATCCTCTTGGGAAAACATGGTGGATGTCACGGTTTTTCTGACCAATATGAAAGATGATTTTAAAACCTATAACCGCCTTTATGCCGAGTATTTCGGCGAGGTACAGCCCTGCAGAACAACTGTAGAAATCAATTGTCTGCCTACACCGATTGCGATTGAACTAAAGGTAATGGCTACTATTGTTTAGGTGAGCGGATCTTGTCACAAGTGACTAGAAAAGTTGTGATGATCCCGTCTTGGGTCGGGACAAGTTGTGCGGATTGGTTCACGATCTATAATTTAACCGCAAAGCAAAAGAAGATTATCGCAAAGTAAGAAAGAATGTTAATGTTCTTTTTAGAAATTTTTTAAGAATCCAAGTGAACGCTCAATCATTATGGAAACAGCGGCCAATTTTATCTTCAATAAAAGCTTTCTTCTCAGCTTTGTTCTTGACATTTCTGATCGCGATAAAGTAATTAATAATCTTGAAAAATCCGGTAAAAAAATCATTCACCTGAGC
>CAINVS010000609.1 GCA_903854205.1 uncultured Bacteroidota bacterium
CAGTATTATATTTAAGCAATGTTCCTATCGGCAAATTGGTCCTTTTCGAGGTGGCAGAAGTGCCGCCGTAGTGGGCGATGCGAACGAAAAAAATCTTTTTTACATGGGTGCCACCGGTGGCGGTGTCTGGAAAACAAAAGACGGTGGAAGTAACTGGACAAATATTTCGGATAAGTATTTTGGCGGTTCCATTGGTGCAATCAGTATTGCGCCTTCGGATGCAGATATTATTTATGTGGGCGAAGGCGAAAACTCCCTGCGCGGAAATGTATCGGAAGGTTTTGGGATTTGGCGCAGCAACGACGGCGGACGCAGCTGGAAAAATTTAGGATTAAAAGACACAAGACATATTGTAAGAATTGTCATACACCCCAAAAACCCGGATATAGTTTGGGTGGCTGCAATCGGTCATCTCTTTGGCCCAAATGAAGAGCGCGGCGTTTTTAAAACTACAGACGGAGGAAAAACATGGAAAAATGTTTTGTTCAGCGATAAGCAATCGGGTGCCGTTGATTTGGTCATGGATCCTACAAATCCTGATGTTTTATTTGCCAGCACCTGGACCGTTATTCGTACGCCTTACAGCATGGAGAGTGGTGGCGCAGGTTCGGCCCTCTGGAAGAGTACAGACGGCGGAAATAGCTGGAATAAATTAAATAATAAAAAAGGATTTCCGAATAAATCGGTTCTGGGAATTATTGGAGTGGCCATTGCGCCAAGCAATCCTGATAAAATTTATGCCATCATCGAAAATGAGAACGGCGGATTGTACAAAAGCGAAAATGGCGGCGAAAGCTGGGAACTGCAAAATTCTACAAATGATATTCGTCAACGTGCCTGGTACTACTCTAAAATTTTTGTAGATCCGAAAAATGAAAATACCCTCTATGTTTTAAATGTAGAATTTCTGAAAAGTACCGACGGCGGAAAAACATTTAAAAGCATTCCTACACCGCATGGCGATCATCACGATTTATGGATTGACCCTAAGGATGAAAAAAGAATGATTGTAGCGGATGATGGCGGCGCACAAATTACATTTGATGGTGGTGATCATTGGAGCACCTATTACAATCAACCCACTGCTCAATTTTACCGTGTAAGCACCGATAATCATTATCCCTACCGAATATTGGGCGCACAGCAAGATAACAGCACCGTAAGAATTCTATCGAGAACGCAGCATTCTCAAATTTCTACCGGCGACTGGAGCAGCACTGCAGGATTTGAAAGCGGTTATGTGGTAGCCGATCCAAGCAATCCGGATATTGTTTACGGTGGCAATTACGGAGGATTTCTTTCACGCATGGATCATAAAACAGGCGAAAATCGTTCCATCAGTGTTTGGCCGGTAAATCCCATTGGTGCCGGTGCCGATATACAGAAATACCGTTTCCAATGGAATTTCCCTATTTTCTTCTCTCCGCATAATCCAAAAAAATTATATGCTGCCGGAAATGTTTTATTTGTTTCGGAAGATGAAGGCGCTTCCTGGAAGGCTTTAGGTGGAGATTTAACGACGAATGAAAAAAGCAAACAAGGTCCATCGGGTGGTCCTATTACAAAAGATAATACGAGTGTAGAATATTATTGCACGATTTTTTGTGCCACAGAATCGGCGCTCGAAAAAGATGTTTTATGGGCAGGAAGTGACGATGGTTTAATTCATCTTTCGAGAGATGCTGGAGCCAACTGGGTAAATGTTACTCCGCCCAAAGCCGGTAAATGGATGATGTGGAATACGGTAGAAGTAGATCCCTTTGTGAAGGGTAAAGCCTATTTTGTGGGAACCAAATATAAGTTGGATGATTACAGGCCTTACATTTTTAAGACTGAAGATTATGGTAAAACATGGACAATAATCAGCAACGGAATTCCGAATACCCATTTTACCCGCGTATTGCGCGCCGACAAAAAACGTAAAGGATTATTGTATTGCGGTACTGAATACGGAATGTATATCAGTTATGATGATGGTGACAACTGGAGATCGATGCAATTGAATTTACCCCTTGTTCCGATTACCGATTTGACCTTGAAAGAAAATGATTTGATTGTAGCTACACAAGGAAGATCCTTTTGGGTGCTGGATGACTTATCGATGTTCCAGCAATACGATACAAAAATAACCGAAACCGAACTTTTTGTTGCAGATGTCAATCCCACTTATTTATACGATGGCTATCATAGCAAAAACGTGGTGAATGCAGGAACCAATCCGCAGTTTGGACCTCTGATTAATTATTATTTAAAAAATCTAAGCGATAGTGCCACAGTTAGCATAAGTGTGTTGAATTTAAAAGGAGAAAAAATTAAAACCTTTTCGAACAAAGCGAGCGATAAAAAATTAAAGATTGAAGCCGAACAAGGCATGAATCAATTTGTATGGGATACCTATTATCCTGAGGGAGAAAAAATTGAAGGAATGATTTTATGGAATGGAAATGCCGGCGGCCCGAGAGCGGCACCCGGAAAATACAAGGTTCGAATTGTTCACGGCAAAGACAGCTTGGAAAAAGAATTTGAGTTGAAAGCGAATCCGGTTTACAATTGCCCGCAGGAAGATTATGAGCAACAATTTAACTTTTTAATTTCCGTGCGTGATAAATTCAATGCCCTGCAAAAAACGGTAAAGGAGATTCGTGAAATCAGAGTACAGATGAATGCCTTTGCTGCCCGTTTAGGCAAAGAGTATCCAAAAGATTTGAAAGAATACGCCGACACCCTAAGTAAAGAGATGACCAAAATTGAAGAAGCAATTTATCAGACGAAACTGAAAAGTTCTCAGGATATATTGAATTATCCGATAAAGCTGAATGATAAAATTGCCGATTTATATAATTATGCCGTGAGTGGAAAAATAGCTCCAACCAAACAGGTGCTTGAAGCATTTGCAGAATTATCAGCTTTAGCAGATGCAGAAATCAATAAATGGGAGGCCATTTTAAAAATTGAAATTCCAAAATTGAATACGATGTTTCATGCAAATTCACTTCCTGTTTTTGGATTGGGCGATAAAAACTGAAGTAGAAAAATGAAGGATGAAAAATAATAAAGCCCGGAAAAGGTAAAGGCTAAGAATCAAGAGTTGAATATAGCATAATTTTAAAAACGACTGTTTTACCTAATCCCAAAGTCCCGAGGATCAGGATTTGCGTTCCACAAAAAGATAAAATGTTCTAAAGTGCTTTGTTCGTTGAATATCATTATATGATAATAATTTCTGCCTGTATGTCAATTCTTACATTATACTTTCTGAAAAATCTTAAATTTTGTTCATTATCTATTTCTTGAAAATGTTGGCGTCGCTTATTACAAGCAAAAGCTTTTTTGTGTTTAAAGGCTGATAAGTGATTATTTTCAAGATAAAAATTGATTGTAGATTCAAGTTGGACTATGGCATCAGTTATCCAACTTCTGGCTTGGTCTTTTAGCTCTACAAAATAAATTTGCTCTGCTGTTGTTAGTATCGCATCGCACCTGCCACGCCCGGGAAATTCATGGTCATGTATAATGCATTTATCAACTGCGGTAAAAATTACATCTTTATTATTATCGTTATTTACTGTGGCGATCCATTTCCTTTTATCAGCTATATCAATATATGCTTTGGTGCCGTCATTGTCATCGCATAATCCAAATAGAGAATTGTTAAGCTTTTCTTGACAAGCAATGTTTAAAAAATTCAAGCTCATAATAATTCTTCAATTTCCAATAATTTATCAAATTCAATATTGCCTTCTCTTAAATATTTATTCAGAAAATTGTTATCGGAAGGAATGCCTTCAAAATTCCCAAGTTTCTTAATAGATCCATCATGCTCTGTTAGTTCATAAATTACTAAATTTTCGTGGCTAACTGTTGAACTTAGAGGGACAATTGCATCTAATTTATATTTTAGATCAACATTCATTATTTTTTGCTTTAGTTCATTTGCTTTTACGGCTATTGAAATGAAATTTATCAAATAAGGGCTATGCGTTGTTATTATCAATTTGTTATCATTTGTCTCATTAGCGTATTTCAATAATTCATGCAATACTGTTCGTTGTGAGGATGGAAATAAATTTTGCTCCGGTTCCTCAACTATATTGATTAAACATGCCCTTTTTCTTTTGGCGCTTAATTGGCGCAAATATGCCTGTCGAATTTCAGGAGTTAATTGCGGGTCATTTAAAATAGCCTTTATTTCCTTATCCAGTTTTTTTTGTTCTTCCAAGGAATTTTCTTTTGTAGCAATAGGTTCTTCTGCAGTTAAACTATCGGATAAATATTTTGTTACTAAAAACAAAGGCACCGTAGATTGAAATCCACTGGATGCCTCAGAAAGTCTTAATTTGTAGCTGTTATGCTCTCCAACGATATGTGCTATTTGATTTAACTTATCATAGATAAATTTCGCTTTGTTTATAGGCAATTCGAGCCCTTCTGAAAATTTATTTTTAGCTGCATCAAACTCATCATTGAAGGTATAAAG
>CAINVS010000610.1 GCA_903854205.1 uncultured Bacteroidota bacterium
CATTTTTCCTATTTTTCAAGAAAGGGGTTTGAGATTGCCATTTTAACTGGTTTAATTTGTGCCAAAATGTTAAACGATCCAAACTACACAACTCTTTTCAATAAGTATATGAGTGAACTTAAAGAAAATGAGGTACTAAAGAAAAACTTTTAAAATTAGCAGACTTTAAGTTGATATAACACAGATCAATTCAACCTCAATTTGAATTATATTCAAAAAAAATACGTCAGAAAACAATGTTAGTGACGTATTTTTTGTAAATCGAATATAATTCTCATCATAATTCAAACTCATTGCCCAAGTCCGGAATTTCGATATTATGAAAACCGGAATCACTGAGAAAATCTCTCCATTCCACCTGAACATCGTATTCACCGTGTGTCAGGAACAGTTTTCTAAGATTTTTTTGGTTTTTGATAAAGGCCAGCATTTCGAATTTATCTCCATGTGCGGAAAAGGAATCCATGATTTTTATCTTGGCTTTTACGGGTACATTTTCCCCAAAAAGGAAGATAGAGTTGGCGCCTTTTCTGAGTTTTCCGCCCAAAGTATGAGGCGTGGCATAACCGACAATCAATATAGTATTGTTCTTTTTTCTCAATCCGTGAAAAAGATGTCGACGAATGCGCCCTGCATTCATCATACCTGCTGCAGATATAATAATACAAGGCTTTTTACTGTCGGCCAGATTATCGGCCAAACCATTTTCTCTGATATAATGCAATCTTGAAAAACCGAATGGATTGGGATCATTTGCCATATAGTCAAACAATTCTTCATCATAGCATTCAGGGTGCATGCGATACACCTCAGTGGCACTGATAGCCAAAGGACTGTCGATATAAATTGGAACAGGCGGCAATTTTCCTTCATTCTCCAACTGATCAAGCATATATACAATTTCCTGAGTTCTGCCCAAACTAAAAGCCGGAATGATGAGTTTTCCCTCATTCAGCACACAGGTTTCACGCACAACATATAGCAGATCATTTAATTGCGCCACTTCATTATCATGTACGCGATTACCGTAGGTAGATTCACAGATCAGGTAATCCACTTCCGGCATTTGAACAGGATCATTAAGAATTGGTCTGTCAGGACGTCCGATGTCGCCGGTGAATCCGAATTTAATAACTTTTCCGTTGCTTCTCGTAATTTCAAGTGTCACTGAGGCAGAACCCAAAATATGTCCTGCATCCCGAAACTGCAATTTGACGCCGTCACAGATTTGTTGCCAACGGCCATAATTCAAACTGACAAACTGTTTCAGACAGACATGAACATCATGCTCATTGTACAGTGGCGGATGTTCATCATCAGATTCCTGAACCTGAATTTTTGCTGAGTCGAGCAACATTATACTGGCAAGACTCCTTGTTGCATGTGTACAGTAGATTTCACCTTTAAAACCATCACGAACCAATCTCGGCACGCGGCCTACGTGGTCAATATGGGCATGAGAAACGACTAGAATATCAATTTCTGAAGGGTCAAAATGTGGCCAGGTCTTATTAAACTCTGACATATACTCTTCATCGCCCTGATAAAGTCCACAGTCTAAAAGGATTTTTTTACCGTCATCCATCGTCAGCAAATGACAACTTCCTGTAACCTCACGCGCAGCTCCGCAAAATTTGACTTTCATATATAGTTTTAATTAGAATTCAAAGGAAAAACAAAGGAAATATAGGCTTTTTAGATTACAAATAGCAGTATCCATGCGAAAAATACGCATTGTAAATAATATAATACTTCAATTACCCGATTTTTTGTTGCAGGAACCAAATTTTGGAAGACAATATTCAGCAAAAATGCAGCTATCCACCAGGTAATGTAGTTTTGGACAGGTGCAACAATCAGTCTGTTTATCGGAGCTGCAGCCCAGTTCCAAAAATCAAAATGAATCGCAACAGGCTCAATCAATACATCCAGGGCCACCATGAATGTGGCGCCAATAGCTGCTTTAAACAATATTTTACTATGCGGCAGAATTCTATTGCTCAAGGAAACTGATGCATAAACCAACATTGCCCAGTTGATGCCGATAATTAGGGGAGTTCCCCAAATTTTAGGACCTAAAGTGACGCCGTAACTGTATTCTCCAAAAAGCAAACCTGTCTGTACCCCTAACAATTCAATTACAAAACCACATAAATAACAGATTACAAGCGCAATATAGAGCACAGATGATTTATTCTTATCGACTAAAACTGCAATAATAAATGTTAGCAGCAGATTAATTGGTGTGAGCAACATGAAATTTTCATGAAGTGGCAC
>CAINVS010000611.1 GCA_903854205.1 uncultured Bacteroidota bacterium
AGCTGCAGAACATTTTTGTCCTTGGTATTCGAAGGCGCCACGTGCTAGTGCAGTTACAGTTGTATCTATGTCTGCACTTTTATGCACCAAAACAAAGTCTTTTCCGCCAGTTTCGCCTACAATTCTTGGGTAAGTTTTGTATTTATGAATATTGGTACCAATTGCATTCCACATGTTTCTGAAAACACCAGTAGATCCTGTGAAGTGTAATCCTGCGAAATCTGGATGGTTAAAAATAATGTTTCCTGTTGCAGGGCCATCGGTATAAATCAGATTAATAACCCCGTCAGGAAGACCTGCTTCCATTAATAATTCCATGATTACTTGGGCTGAATATATTTGGGTGATAGCTGGTTTCCAAACCACAACATTGCCCATCATCGCCATACTGCTAGGAAGGTTTCCTGCAATAGCAGTAAAGTTAAAAGGTGTCAAAGCAAAAGTAAATCCTTCAAGAGGTCTATGCTCCAATCTGTTCCATATTGTCTTGCTGTTAGCGCTTGGTTGGTCAGCATAAATCTCAGACATGTATTGAACATTGAATCTTAGAAAATCAATGAATTCACAAGCTGCATCTATTTCTGCTTGGTAGGCATTTTTTGATTGCGCCAACATGGTAGCTGCATTCATTTTTGCACGGTATGGTCCTGCTAACAATTCACCTGCTTTTAAAAATATGGCCGCTCTTTGTTCCCATGGCATATTTTCCCATGCCGGTTTAGCCGCTAATGCTGCTTTGATGGCCATATGGACGTGTTCTTCTTCACCATGATGGAAAGTTCCGATTTGATGGTGTAAATCGTGCGGAGGAAATATAGCTTGGGTATTACCTGTTCTCACTTCTTGTCCATTAATGTACATCGGGATATCTATTACTTGCGCTCTTGCTTCTGCTAAAGCTTTCTTAAGCGCTAGTTTTTCCTTGCTATTTGGTGCATAGTCAAGTACTGTTTCGTTTACAGCATTTGGAACTTTAAAAAATCCGTTCATATATAATCTTGTTTAAGACTGCGAAAATACAAAAAAATCTCCTGAATTGGGTAACTAAAAACACATATTAAAAAGTTGGGAATAAAATTTAGGCATAAAAAAATGCGGTTAATCACCGCATTTTTTAATATTAATTTATTTTGGAGTCTAGTATGATCTGCGTTTTTTAGAGCGGTCGTAACCACCACCGCCACCACTATTTCCACCACCGCTATTTCCGCCACCGCTTCTACCTCTGTTTTCAAAGCGTCTTTCACCGCCTCCGCCATTTCCACCACCGTTGCCTCTGCCACGGTCTCTGTCACGGCCACCGCCTCCGCCACCGCCCCAACCTCCACGGTTGTTACGGCCTCCGCCACTGCGTTCAGTTGAAACTTCAATTTTGATTTGTCTGCCTCTGAATTTCTTACCTTCGAAAGCAGTCATAAATTCTTGGACGATGTCTTTTTCAACTTCTACGAAACTATAGGCATCCATCAATTCAATTTTACCTAATTGAGCTTTGGTATGTCCGGTGGTATCTAATAAAAATTCTAAGAAGGCAGCTTTGTAGAAGCCATCTTTTTCTCCTAAGCTAATGAACAAACGGCTGTATTTGCCATGGTCACTATTTCTAGAATCACCAGCATTTAAATCACCCGCTTTTTCATAGTATTTCAAGAATCTGTTGAATTCAAGAGATGCCATTCTTTTGATGATTTCTTCTTTACTCATGTCATCAAATTGTTCTTTGAGGTAAGGAAGGTAATTTTCATAATCGCCATGGCTGATATCGGCTTGTTTTAATTTTTCAATGAAAGCGAAGAATTGCTTTTCGCAAACTTCTCTTCCGCTTGGAATTTCAAGCTTTTCGAATTGGGCTTTCATGATGTTTTCAACATCTCTCAAACGGCCTGTTTCTCTGCTGTGCAATATACTGATACAAACACCTGTTTTACCAGCACGGGCAGTACGTCCGCTTCTGTGTGTGTATACTTCTGGTTCATCTGGCAAAGCGTAATTGATTACGTGGGTAATGTCATTTACGTCAATACCTCTCGCTGCAACGTCTGTCGCAATAAGCAATTTGATGGTCTTTTCTCTGAAACGACCCATAACTTTATCGCGTTGTTGCTGACTTAAGTCACCGTGTAAAGCATCGATTTCATAACCTTCTTTCAAAAGTTTTTCGGTTATGTCTTGCGCTTCTAATTTAGTTCGGGTAAATACGATGCCGTACATACCAGGATTAAAGTCAATTAATCTCTTTAGTGTTTCATACTTTTGAGATGATTGACATTGGTAGTAGACGTGTTTAATGTTTTGAGCAGTAGCAACAGAATTAACTTTGATTTCTACTGGGTTTTCCATGAAAGTTTGCGCAATTCTGCGAACCTCCTTGGGCATTGTGGCACTGAAAAGCCAAGCGGCTTGTCTAACTGTAGCATGGGATAAGATAAATTCTATATCCTCTCTGAATCCCATATTGAGCATTTCGTCTGCCTCGTCTAATACCACGTGGGTAACAGCATCGAGTTTTACAGCTTTACGTTCAATAAGGTCAATCAA
>CAINVS010000612.1 GCA_903854205.1 uncultured Bacteroidota bacterium
ACAATTTAATTTCGTTGCTTTTGTTTTTGTTAAAATATAGCAAATGACTGAGTTTATGGTATTTTTAAAAGTGTTTTGACTACCTTAAAAATATAGGTTTTGTTGTTAATAATTTAACATAAATGTTTTTTGAAATTTGTTAAAAAAGCACAACTTTGAGTAATTATTACTGTTTTTTTATAAAACATAACAAATACAAAAAAGGCGAAATAGCTTGATGAAGTTCACCATGATACTTTTCAATTTGTAAAAAAAATGAAGTAGTAGTGAATTATTTTATCAACCTTATATTTTAACAAAAAAAACAAATTACAATGACAAAAAATGTACTAACGATCATGTTTTTGCTTATCTGTATTAAGCAAGCTAGTGCATTGGACTTTTACTGGAAAGGTACTAATAACGGAGATTTTAATGACCCCAATATGTGGTGGGTTGGTAGTTTTGGCTCAGGGGTTACCGCATCTCAGTCGCCTATCTCAAGCGATAATGTTTTTTTTACTGCAGCTGCTTTCAGTGCCCCAGGTCGAATAATTGAAATTACTTCGAACTCAAGTTGTAATAATATGTTTTGGGATTCAGCTATCCTTGTGGCGAATCAACCCAGATTGCGCTGTACCAACGCTACAGTTAACCTAGATGTACATGGGAATTTAACATTGATTGCCAATATGTTATGGTCATTTAGTGGCAATTTGCGTTTAAAATCAGTTCAGCCGGCTGGCACAATACACAATATTGTTACAGCAGGCAAAAGAATTTTGGTAAACTCGCTTGTTTTTGAAGCTAGTAATCTGGTTGAATATGTATTGGTAGATAGCTTGTATGTAGATGATCCGACTGAAGCTAATGCTAACCTATCACAGGGTGGTATTATCCTCAATGGCGGATATTTGAATTGTAATGGAAAGTCTGTTCGGGCTGATAATTTTACGTCTTTTAATAACAATATTAAGCGACGTCTAAATATAAGTAATTCACGCGTAACACTTAACCGATATCACGAACAATATGCATGGAATGTTGATTTTAATTCACTTTTAGCTACGCCAAATTTTTCGGGATTTAGCGCTGCTGGTTCTCATATCATCCAAAATGGATACTATTACACTTATATGCGTTTTGGAACCGGTATCAAATATGATAGTATTACCTTTGATACTGAATTTGCAAGTCCCATAGGCGATCAATATGCTTTTATTTATGTAGACACACGAAATGGTTCCGATCGCGATACTTTCGAACATGTTTTTGCCAAACGTCAAGTTTGCATGGTTTATGATAATAGCAAAATGATTTTCAAAAATCTGCACATTTATCCCCAGACAATAATTTCGGCAAGTTCGAGTGGAAAAACTATTGAGGTAGAGAATATTTTTAACTATTCGGGATGTAATGAATTTCCTACAATTGGTGCATCTTCCTTTAGAGGCTGGACAGAAAACTTGACCATCAGAAAAATTACACCCGGCACCCTCACAATGAATAATGTCATATTATCAAGGGTCAACTGTGATGTTGGCGGTGGTCGAATTTATATCGCAAACAATAGTGCAAATAAAGGAGGAAATACAAATATTACAATCAATGCCGGTACAGGAAGAGAAATGTATTTCAGGGCAATTGCCGGTAATCAGGATTGGCACAATATTGCAAATTGGAGAGAAAACAACTCCGGAGTTTTAATAAATTCAAGTTGCTTGCCAACACCATTCGACAATGTTTACTTTGATGGAAGCTCTTTCAATACAAACAATAGAGTAGAATATACCCGACGAGCTTATTGTAGGGACATGCGTTGGTTGACCACAGTGCCAACAAATGCACAATTGCGTGGAGGTAATTTGTTGCATATTTTTGGCGATTTGCAATATGATAGTAAAATGACTTTTGGCACAATTACATCAGCCGTCGGGGGCAATTATAGGTCATTACTTTTGTGCGGCAATAATATTGACAGTATCATAACTAATTCGGCAATAAACAACACTATAAATGTACTTCTTGAAAGTTATTCCGATTATCGTATTGTAGGCAACTATACTGGTTTGTTAAATGGTGGAGAATTCTCACGTATGCGTATGCTTGCAGATACACTAAGACCTACCGATGGATTTGCTATGAGTTTTGGTAACTTCGATGGCACGCAGATTTATATTAGTGGAGGTAGCTGGGCTTTTTACATGCGAAATCATAGCGCCTCGGCAATCAGCTACAGCGGCAATGCTACAGTACATTGGACTCAGGTAGCAACTCAAAGTCAATATTCTCTTTTTGGAGGCTATTTGCCAAACCTAATAGTGTATGGCGGGATGAATTCAAACTACAGCAATGTATTTATCACAGGAAACCTAACCCTCAAGAAAAATGCTTTTATGTATATGGGTAACACTCAGTTTGGAGGAAGTGAACGCGCTCAATTACAAGTGATAGGCGGATTAAATGGGGCGAACGGAAATCTAATAATGGAAGAGGGGAGTAACTTGGTCTTTACATCATTAGGGGGCACAAATTCTTTTTTACGAGTTTTGGGTAATTTTACAGCCAATGGAAGCTGCCAAAAAAATGTTTCAATTACCACCCACGATGGCGCCCCCTTACAAGGCGGATTCTCAGTGGCAGGAGCAGTAAACATAAGCTATGCCAACATACAAGGAATGAGAAATATCTCACCTGCTCCCAATTCACTTATAAGTGTAAGCAATAGTTCAGATGGTGGCAATAACACTGGCTGGACATTTAACACAGCTAGTACTCAAACTTATTATTGGAGAGCCCTAAGGGGGAATCCCACTGTTTTTGCAGGCGATTGGTACAATTCCGGACATTGGACCACTAATCCAGCGAATCTTGTAGGCGACAGTCTTTGTGTACCAAGCTTATATGATGATGTTGTTTTCGATAGCCTTTCTTTTTCTGCAGTTAGTAACAATTGTACTGTGTCTTCGATAGCTTATTGTCGCGATATACTTGTTTCGGGCGCAGCGCGTTTAACAATAGGAAACTCGAGTCTATTTTGTCGTCATCTACGCTTTACTCATTCAGCTGCCCGTTGGGACGGCACCTTAGGGAATGATGTATCACCATCTAAAATATACATAAGTGGCGATTTGATTTTGGCTACAAATATGACAGCTTTGTTTTATCGGGGCGATATCCATATGATTGGCAGTGGTGATATTAGAAGCAATGGTTCGAGATTACAAGCAAGGGCATTAATTTTTAACAAAATTGGCGGGACATGGAATTTGAGAGATGCCTTATACCTGGACAATGACTGGGCTGGAACTAACACAGTAAATCGAAGAGCCGGTGAAATGAGATTATTAGCTGGGACATTAAATAGCAATAATTTTAATATCACTATAAGTTCTTATTTTAATTCGGGCAATATTGCTTCAGCAAGAGCGCTGAACTTAGGCAGCTCCATATTCACGCACAGAGCTACAGCTTGGTATTACTTTATTGTGAGTACATTGCTTTGGAATGTAAACGCAACAAATTTTACTTTTACAGCTAATCCAAACGCTGAAATTATTTTTATGCCATCAACTACCTTTAATTCAAATCTTGTCAATACGCGTCTTGATTTTTTTATGGGTAATGGGATAAATTATCCAAAAGTAAGTATATCAGACACTGATCAAAATGTGAGTATCTATGGTGCCTCAAACTATAATTATTTGCAATTGGAAGCTAATGCATATGTTGATGCTAATAATACCATGGATAGTATTCGTCTTGAAGGAGGATTTTTCTACCGTTTCAAAAATGGGAGTATTCAAACTTTGCGAGCCCCACATGGGCATGTGATTTCTAATGGTACAAGTTCCGACTTTGTAAATATCGAGAGTTCTACTCCGGGTAGTAGCTTCCGTTTGCATAAACCTTTTGGTCCGGCATTTTGTATTGATTTTGTAAAAGTAAAAGATTGTATAGGGACTAAGGAAACCAATATGGCTTTGATTCCGACAAGCCCTGTAAACTATCAGACAATTCATCCATTTTTAGAATTTCAAACCGGTGTGAATTCTGATAATATAGGAGGAACAGCAACAGGAATATGGGCATTTAGTCTGCCAATTTTAGTCACGCCTCAGTTTGTGGGATCAAATTTTATACAACCATGCGGAATTTCATTGCAGCAATCGTTTACGATTCCGGTAACTGGCACAGGACCTTATATGGTCAACTATAGCTGGGTAAGTGGTCCTTTGAGCGGAATGGGTGTAATAACATCTCCCGATAATGATAATAATAGTAATACGCCAATGCTCGTAACAATTCCTATCAATACAACGAATTCAAGCATTACTTATACTTTTAATATTACAACTTTCCGTTGCGGCGAAGAAACAACGCCTTTGCCTCGAACTGCTGTTGTAACACAAAATTCCCCGGCCGTTTTGACACAAACACCTCAAACT
>CAINVS010000613.1 GCA_903854205.1 uncultured Bacteroidota bacterium
CCGATTGAAGTATTCAGAGGTCCGACAAACTGAGAAACTGGGCGGGCAATCAGCGATTTTAAATACCAGTCTAGCATGTTTCGAGGCCAGGCTGTAGTGAATGCCGAAAATGGTCTGGAAATGACTTATATGAATTTAAAGGTACTTATGAATATGGATCCGGCAAAACCGATGAAGGTTCAGAAAATTCTAATTGAAATGCCTGAAATGGGTAAAAATTATGAACTGGATCAGATTTACGTAGAAGCAGGCTCCAGAATGCCAAATATTCTTGCAGCCCGTATTCGTGAAAAGAGTGCTGAAATGGGCGTAAAAATTGCAAAAGGTGCTTTGCAGCCAACAATTTCTGCATACGGATCTCTGTTGACAAACTTTTCTTCAGCAGCCAAAGAACGCAGTATAGACTCGACTACACAAAATATAAATCTTAATATTTTTGGATTGAATGTCCCTGTTGGTTTTCCGGTAACAATTCCTGTTGAAGGGAATACAACACCCTATTTCAAACAGATTTGGAATAATATCTACGGTAATATAGGTGTTAACATGAATGTACCGTTATTTAACGGTTTTCAAAGCCGTATTGCAATGGAGCGTGCCGAATTGTCTGTTAAAATTGCAAAACTAAATACCCTATCAATTCAAAATCAACTCAAAACAGACATTCAACGCTCCATCAATGATGTCAGAGCGGCTGAAAAAAGTTTCTCCGTTGCAGAAAAGTCACTGACTGCTACCCGTGCCTCTGTTGAAAATACAAGAAAACGTTTCGAATTGGGTGTAGTAAATGGATTTGAGCTGACCAGTGTCCAAAATATGCTCATTAGTGCAGAATCTTCATTGTTGCAGGCAAAATATGACTATATTTTTAAGTTGAAAGTACTCGATTTTTATCGTGGTATTAAACTAATTGAAAATTGATAAATTATTGCTCTTTATTTAATTAGATAATAAAATACAAATGGCAAACAAAAAGAATAAAAATCGCTCTTATCTATGGATTACTATAGTTGCGGTTGTAGTAATAGCATTATTAGCGGTTTTTTTTAGAAAACCTAAAGACAGTTCAGTTAAGGTCGCCGTAGATAAAGCTGCCAAGAGATCAATCGTTGAAACGGTTTATGCCAGCGGTAAGCTGTTCCCTGCTACTGAAGTAGAAATTTCTTCAAATGTATCGGGTACGATTGTCGAACTTCTGGTAGAAGTAGGACAAAATGTAAAAGAGGGACAACTCTTAGCAAAAATTGACCCGGAAGCACTGGTGTCAATAGTAGAACGTGCAGAAGCTACGACCAATTCTGCGAGAGCACAGTTGGAAAATATCAAAGCACAAAAACAACAGTTGGTAGTGCAGATGAACAATGCAAAAATCATCATGGACAGAAACAGACAGCTGTTGAATGACGGTGTCATTTCAAAAGCAGAGTTTGAAGTTTCGGAAACCAATTACAATTCCATTCAGGCAAATATTCAGGCAGTTGAAAAAAGCATACTCTCTGCACAGTATAATGTTGCTAGTACTGACGCAACAGTACGTGAGCAAAAGAAAAACCTTTCTCAGACTTATATTTATGCACCTATGTCTGGTGTTGTAACAAAAGTTAACAAGAAAAAAGGAGAACAGGTCGTTGGCACAATTCAGATGGCAGGTACACCTATTATGAACATAGCCAACCTTAATTCAATAGAAGTAAGGGTAGACGTTAATGAAAGAGATATTTTAAATGTAACTATGGGAGATACAGCCGATATTGAACTTGATGCCTATCCCGGCCGTAAGTTTTGGGGAATTGTCACCCGTATAGCCAATACAGCCAATAATCTGAGTGCCATTCAGCTGACTTCCGATCAGGTTACGAATTTTGAAGTTAGAGTTCTAATGTCACAGTCGTCTTATAAAGACTTGCAGATAACTGATGATAAACCCCCTTTTCGTGCAGGTCTTTCGGCTGCAATAGAAGTAAAAACAAATACTTTATACAATATACTGTCAGTTCCTATTGCAGCTGTAACTGCCCGTGAAGATGAGCTGGAAGCCAAGAAAAAGATCTACAATAAAAAAGCAGGAAATGAAGAAGACAGCAAAGAAGGATCAAAGGAAATGGAATTGAAAGAATATGTATTTTTGCAAGTAGCTGACTCAATTGTTATGAAGCAGGTAAAGACCGGTATTCAAGATGATTCATACATTGAAATAAAAGAAGGTATAAGTGAAGGATCAGTCATAATTGTTGCACCTTACGAAGCTGTATCCAAAAAATTGAAAGCAGGATCTAAAATAAAAGTGGTCAAAGAGGAAGAACTTTACGAGGACAGCAAAAAGTCATGGTCTAAATAGGTTTTTCCATTATGTTTTGAAAAAAAATACGATTCATCAGTATTTTTTGAGCTTTTTGTGCGAGTATATTGATAAAATGTTTATTTTTGCAGGCGTTTTTTTAAATCTCAAAAAGATAAGTATTTAAAAATAAATTAATTATGGAACAAAATAGTAGCAAGCCAACTGGAGGCAACAACAATACACCCTTAATTGGCCGCATTCGTCAGTATGGAGTACTGATGATGGTGTTAATTGTAGTTGCAGTTTTTGGATTCCTTTTTATGGACGTAAGCTCGGTTGGGCGAGGATTTGGGGGACAGGGTAATATTTTGGGTTCTGTAGCCGGTGTTGATATAACACGAGATGAACTAAATGCTTATGTTAGCAATTATGAGCGAATGGGTGCTAAAAATGACGAACAGACCCGTGCTTTCGCTTGGAAAGAATTAGTTTCTGATAAAATCTTCCAGATTCAGGCTAAAAAAATAGGCATCTCTATTTCTGAAAAAGAAATGGAAGATATGTTTGTAGGTGAGAATATCAGTCCTGTTGTCATGGAAGCTCTAGGCGGTCAGGCCGATCGAACTATGCTTGAGCAGCAGAGGAGTAATTACATTCAGATTCAACAAAAACCTGCTAAAGAATTGAATGAAAACGAACGTGACTATCTTGCTACCTGGAAGACTATAGAAAAACGTGCAGTCGTTGAGCGTATGTCATCAAAATATCTTAACATGATTGCTAAATCCAATTATGCTCCAGGTTGGATGACTAATGCAGAGTACGTTCGCAACAGCCGTATTTTCGATTTTAATTATGTACGTGTTATGTATTCAGATGTTCCAAACAATGAAGTTCAGGTCTCTGATCAGGAAATGAAAGATTATATAAAGGCAAATTCCAAAAAATATCAGCGTGAAGCCAACGTTTCTATTGATTATGTTGTTTTTGATGTATATCCAACACGTGAGGACAGTACCACATATGAAATGAAGATGATACAAGCAGCTGCTGATTTTAAAGTTGCAACCAACGATACATCTTTTGTAACGAATCTTCGTGGCCGTATTGAATTCAAATACTTCAAAAAAGCAGATTTGACAGATCCTGAACCGGTTAAGGATTCGCTCTTCCGTATGAAAAAAGGTGATGTTTTTGGCCCTTATATCGACAGTGAAGGAAGTTATAAAGTAGTGAAAATTGTTGATTCTAAGGAAATGCCTGATTCGGTAAAATGCCGTCATATTTTCAGAGCAGCCAACAGACGTGATATGGCTGATTTGCAAAAGAACTACATGATGTTAGATTCCATTAAGAATCTATTGAAAACAAAAAAAGCAAATTTTGATAGTCTTGCACTGCAAAATAGCATGGATGGTACTTCCCGTGAAAAAGGAGGTGACATCGGATGGCGCAAAAAAGGCGATGCTTATGGTCAGAACTTTGAAGATTTTATATTCCATGTAGGTAAAAAAGATAGTTTTGAAATTATTCAAACTAATGAAGGACTTCACCTTATATTGGTAACTGATATTAAATACGGTAAAGAAAAAGGTCTAAGGCTTGCTTCAGTATCCGAACCAATCATTCCAAGCACACAAACAGAAGATCTGGTTGAAGCCAAAGCCAATGAATTTATGGCTTCTAATCGTAAAATTGAAGATATTCAAAAAGCAGTAAAAGAAAATCCTTCTTTGAAAAAGCTTTCTGTTTCTGGTATGCAGATAAATGATTTCAGACTGAATGAGCAGGTAACAGGTACTGTAGCTACTGAAATTATTCGATGGGGACACAAAGAAGCTAAAGTGGGAGAAGTCGCAGGTCAGGTTTATCCTTTAAGTGACCCAAATGGTAATTATGTAAGTCAGGTTCTTGTTCCGGTTTTGGTTTCTAAATCTAAAAAAGGTTTGGCTACAATTGAAGATCTAACAGTTAAACAAGAGGTAGAGACAGCTGTACGAAACAAGAAAAAAGCTGAACTTATCGCTAAAAAATTAGAAGGTGCTTCAACATTAGATGCAGTAATAGCAAAATATAGCGGAGCTAAAATTGAAAACGCAAATATGGTTTCCTATTCATCTCCTTTTGTACCGGGTATTGGTGTAGAACCAAAAGTACTTGGTGCAGCAGATGCGCTTACAGTTAATAAAGTATCGACTCCTATAGCTGGAGCGCAGGCAGTTTATATAATTCAGGTTACAAATAAAACAGAAGGACCGCCAATGAGCAATGTACCTGTTGCAAGAAAAAGTGTAAGCGATAGAATGCTACCTTCAGATTCAAATCAAATGCGTGATATTTTCTCTGAAGCTTTAAAAGATAAATTAAAAGTTAAAGATAATCGTGCTGATTTGTACTAAAGATATGGCCTTCCAAAAAGTTTGGACGGCCTTTTTTTATTAAGACTTCAAGGAGACTTAAGGTGTATAATCATATCTTAGGCTTTAGTAATTACTTTAAGGACGGCTCCTTTTTTACGAATACAAATGAAAAAGGTATACTTTTCTTATTCCAATATATTTAAACGTATTTGTAATGGACCAATTAAAGAAATTATCATTAACCTGTGCCGCACCTAAAGGCAGGTAATAACAAAACAAGTGTAAAATTATATCCGGTTTAGAAACAAGCCTGAAAAAATGCCCACAGTGAAAACTGTGGGCATTTTTGTATATATTAACGCTTAGAATCAAACAGAATTAAATTAAAAATAAAACAGTCAGCTTATGACTTGTGTAAATGTGCTTTTTAAAATAATTTTCCAGTCTAAAGGCACAATGGTGACAATAAAATCAATTCTAATACAGAAATCGGGTAGTTACTTTTCTAAAGTATTGCCGGTATTGTTTGTAAAGTCCAAAAAGTAATAATTGTTGAGTCAGTTGATTCGGGTTTGATCGTTTTGAATATTAAACAAATTATTATATTGTCAATAGAATTAAAA
>CAINVS010000614.1 GCA_903854205.1 uncultured Bacteroidota bacterium
ATGCGGGAGTGCCTACTTTCACGAGGATAACTGAAAATAACCTCACAGACAACTTAGAGTCAAAACCTAAGAAACCGCCCTGTACCGAACGGTACGCAGGGTGGTGTGAGAGGACGGCTGACGAGTTAATCGTCAGCCTCCTATTAATGCTTAAGTTGGATTTAAAATAGTCTTGTATTCCAGGTAAATAAAGTAAAGTAAAGTATTGCCAAGATTGTCCCAATACCGGTAAGCAAAAATAAATTTCCGGCTGTTCGAAGCAGGGGTTCAATTTTTATCCAATAAGGCTTAATTTTTTCATCGTTAACATCTTTTCCCAATAGTCCCAAAACTGAATCGCTGTTTTTTAGGATATTACCCAATACGATAAGTAATAATCCAGAGCAAACTCCGATAAAAGAAACGAGAAGAGAGTAGATGAACATGCTTAACTAAGATAAAAGATTAAAGTTAAAAGGTGAATAGAACTTATTTCAGCCTTTCATATCTTTTGAGTTTCATCAGCCCCAATTTACAGAAAAAATGCTGGAAGGAAACGCGTAAAACACCCAATCCATATTTTGTAGAACGGCTGAAGTTGATACTTGAGGCCTCTTTGAAATATTTTGTCGGACAGGTTACCTCACCGATGTCGAATTTTGCATAAACGATTTGAGAAAGCATTTCATTGTCAAAGACAAAATCATCATCGTTTGCATTATAGTTTATTGTTTCCAATACATCGCGGCTGAAAGCGCGGTAACCGGTATGGTATTCAGACAATTTATAATTGATCAGCAGATTCTGAGTAAAAGTAAGAAAACGGTTGGCAATGTATTTATACATTGGCATACCGCCTTTGAGGGCGCCCATCCCTAAAATACGCGAACCCAATACAGCAGAATAAAGCTCTTCGCCAATGATATTCACCATGGAAGGAATGAGCTTTGGTGTGTACTGATAATCCGGATGCAGCATAATCACAATATCTCCGCCAATCTCCAATGCTTTGTTATATAGGGTTTTCTGATTTCCGCCATAGCCCTTGTTTTTTTCATGTACAATAACATGCTGAATGCCTAAGGAACGGGCCAAATCTGCAGTATTGTCTCTACTGCAGTCATCGCAAAGAATGACTTCATCAACCAGATCAAATGGAATCTCATTGTAAGTTTTTTCCAAGGTCTGTGCGGCATTATAGGCCGGCAACACAACGACTACTTTTTTATTTTTATACATCTTATTAGTACTGAGATATGAGATGTTAGATATTAGACTTTTTGTTTGCTGCGCAAAGGTAAAAAAAATATTGTAAAGGGAAAGTCTAATTTTTATGATTTGTAACCTGAAATTGGCATCTAAAATTGCTAAAAATAAAAATGAGGACAGCATGCCCTCATTTTTATTATTATGCTTCATAACTAAGCTAAAACTGATTTTTTTGAGCTTATAGCTTGATAAATTGTTGGGTGTAACTTGATTTGCCTGAGCTGATACGAACAAAATAACTGCCTGCAGCAATTCCGTTCAAATTCAATTCCATGACCCCAAAATCTTTGTTTGAAGATAAAACTTTTCTGCCGGTCAGGTCAAATACTTCTACAGTATAAGCGCCATCTGTGTTTGGCACAATAGTTACTGTCTGTTGAGCAGGATTTGGATAAATCATAGCTTCCAAACTGTTGATTTCTGTAACTCCTGTAGCGCCGCCACAGACTTCATTTACAGGATTGCCGCTGCAATAGTTGATTGGGTAAAGCGTTGCGGTTTGCAAAGGAGCATTTTCAGCCTGAAGGATTGCATCGGGACAGCCTAACTGTTGAACGAGGAAATCACGGATAAAATTAGCAGTTGTGTCCATATATGCCTGATTGCCGGCATAAGGTACGTGCGGTGCATTGGGGAAAGTGTAGAACTGATTTTCCAGACCAACAGCACAGGCACGTTCGTGTAACATACGACTGCCATCCAAGTACATCAAAGGAGTACCCGGATTTACAATGCCGCGATTGTATTTTACGGTATTGTCATTGGTTCCATGTACAGAACAGAGTGGAACATCACCTGCTTCCAACCAACTGTAACGGGCCAAAGCACCGCAACCATTGATTACTCCCTGTACTTTGGAAGAGTAACCGGGGTTTCCGCTTGCTCCTTCCAATCCGCCCAATTGTGTAATCACCGTTGGACTCAAATAATCAGCGATTTCACATTCTTCATTCAAATAAGCAAGGTGCAAGGCTGTAATTGCTCCGGCAGAACTTCCGCCAACATAAATGAGGTTTGTATCAACTTTATAAGTATTGGTTGTTTGTGCATCCTTGTAAAAATAGCGAAGAGATGCTCTCAAGTCCTGCACTGCACGAACAACTGCCTTTACTGCATTTGCTGAGTCAAAAGGGAAAAATCCGATACGATAGTCAATAGACGCACACAAATAACCTTTTTTGGCAAAACGTTGTGCCAATTCAGACACATCGCCGTCTGTTTTAGAACCGCCAATGAAACTGCCGCCATGTACCCAAATAATTAAAGGTCTTTTGGACGCTGTGTCTCCGGTTGGTTCGTAAACATCTAATTTCAGGGTGGTAGCCTGTCCGCTCCATGAAGTATTCGATCCGTAAGTAACGTTTGACGTAGTTGTTACAGTAGGAAACAAGTCAGTTGCGAAACGACCTGATGCGCAAGGGTTTTGAGCCCAAGCTGCTGCGGTCAGTAATAAACAGAGAAGCGTAGTTATTTTTTTCATAGATGTTAAAAAAAATTAATTAGGAAAGAAAATAGAACGATAATCTACGGCATTTAACATAGGAATACTGGCATTGAACTTATTATTTATTGCCTGAATGAATTCATTGGCAAGCAGGGCATTTCCTTTGGGATTAAAATGGATGCCATCCAAAGAATAGGCTCCTCCCGATACAAATTTAGCACTCATGGAAACGCCGTTGTAAACAAAGCCGCTCACTAATTTATTGGCAAAATTGACTGTTTCAATAATTGCAAGATTATAATCTAAAGCAATACTTCGGATCATCGTATTATAAGCTTCGATTTTAGCGCGTAATTCAATCAGCTCATTGCGATCCAATACAAATTCATCTCTGATTGGGAATAGAACGCCCATCTGATTGCATTTTACAGAGTCGAGCGGAAGGCTAAGGCATAATAACTCATCCGAAAATATTTGTCTTACAGCGAACATGTTAGCTGCGGTATCAACTATCATGAATGGATTTGAACCAACAAAAAAGTTGAATCCCAAGGCATTGTAGATAGAATTAAGTGTTACATTACTTGCGCTGTCCAGTGTTAAACCATTCCAGGGAATTGTAGTAAAATAGGGCATTTGAGTCACATCGGGAATTGTTGCAATTGCCCCTTTCGCTCCACCGGCAGTCAGGCCCTGAGCCACTGCAGTGTATTTAATTAGAAAATCAGTTACTTCCGGAAGTACAGTTGTGCCACCTGATTTTGCGAATTCCAAAACATCTTCAACGCCTAAAAATAATGCAATAAATGTAGGATTGGCATCAATTGCGTCCTGCAGAACTGTTGCAGTAGTAGAAGAGGCCATTCTGCCAAAATATCGATTTTGGACTGCAAAGCTGTCAACTGAAATATCCATCAGTTTTAGTCCGGGAATTCCGTAATTTCCGAAACGTTGAGAAGCAGAAAAAAGATTATCATTATAGATGTTCAAATCCCCTGTGGCAGCCACTCTGACAGGAGATATTGAGCTAACTCCTTTGCAATCTGTTTTATAGCCTAATTTGAAAGCTGCGAGCCCACTGATTCCTATTCCTACTGAACTTTCATTCACCAAAGGCTGATGAAATTCAGGCAGTCCTACCTTTTTTAATTGTTTAGCCAACAGATTGGCTAAGGAATTTTCCTGACCTTCGCGATAGAGAGCATCGTCCATATAACCGGCAGAATGTCCGCCGCCGACCATAATGAATTTATCGGGAATGATGTCACCTTTAGAATAGGAGGGTTCAATATATTTTGGTTTACAAGCTGTTGTAAGGAACAGCAGAACCAAAGGTAAGTAGATGATATAATTTTTCATATTTAAAATTTATAGACAAGTCCAAGGCCCGGCGCCACTGCTTTTGTACGGAAAGTGCCCGAGAGGTTAGTTTCACCATTTGTTGCTGTACGCTTCAGTTGGGTATAATAAAAAGAAGCATCCAAAGAAAAATGTTCATTGAATTTGTAACCGACGCCTAAAGTGAAATATCCTCTATTAGCATCAGGCGTTTCAGGTGTAACACTGCTTTCGGGTACAGGGGTAAAGCCAAAACCACCACCTGCGCGGAGTTCAAGGTTTTCAATCACTATATAGCTTACACCTGCACGGAATGCAAAAATGTTTTTGTAATTTCTTGGAGACTTGGTATCAGCAAGTGAGGCTGTATTCGTAACATAGTCAAAGGCCAAGGTATCATAGGCACTCCAGCCTACATAATTGACATCGATAATGGCATTGAGTTTGGCATTTGGTTTATAAGCGAGTCCGAGTGTTATTACGGAGGGTAGGGGCAATGAACCTGTAAAACTCTGATCGGGGAAGTTGGCAGCTATCGAGCCGGGTACTGTAAAATCAGCAATTCCTTCTTTCAGATTCATTTTTACTTTAGAACGGTAGTTAAGTCCAATAGAAAATTGATCGCTGATGTCATAATGAATCCCAACATTAAAACCAAAAGCCTTTGCTTTACCACTTAGTTTGGCATGTGCATATTCTCCTAAACTGTCCTGTACGGGAATGTCTTTTTCCAATTCTACTTCACCCAAAGCAAAAATAAATCCGGCGCCAATGCCCAATTTTTCGGTAATGCGGTAAGAAATTGTGGGTTGCAAAAATATAGCCTGTAGTTTAAGTCGGGTTAGGGCAAATCTGCCGATCCAATTATCTTCCCAAACAACCGTACTGCCAAAGGGGGTGTAGGCAGCGAATCCAAATTTAAGCTGTTTTAATTTGTTCAGCTGAAAAACGCCGTAAGCAGAAAAAGGCGTTCCTACAGGATTTTTGGTACGGTAACCCAAACTGCTTGCCCCGTCTACATATAGTACATTGGCAAATATAGGGGTGCCTGCAACATTTATAGAGTTTTCATCGGAAAGTGCCACAGAGCCCGGGTTAAAGAAAATACTTGCACCATCCTTATATAGTGCTGTTCCTGCACAACCCATAGCCTGCTGTTTTTGGCCCTGAAAATTGACTTGAAAACCTTGAGCATTCATTATAAAAGGCAGCAGCAGCAATAAAAGGACCTGAAAATTTTGCCTTGACATATATTAGAATTATGGAAAGAAATAATGATGGTTAAAATTGAACCCGGTGTATTTTGCAAACAGTGTTTTTATTCTGATCTAAACAATAATTAGGATCATATTGCCAAAGATAAAATTTAATTCTGTAACAATTGTATTCAAAAGCGGCGATTTTTTTAGAGAATGGAAGATTTTGAAATTTGGAGGCGGAGTTGTGGATATTGCCTTAAAAAATCAAATCCAGCGCAGCTTTCGACACTTTTAATCTTTGTGAAGGAAATTCATCCATATTCATATCCGGATTAGGACTGACATTTGTGATCAAAAAAAGCAGCCGTTCTCCTTTTAATGCCCATCCTACAAACCAACCGTCTGATCGAACGACCGTACGACCGAACACTCCCCCAAAAATGCATTGGTTCCGACTTGATTTTTTGTTACTTTTGTCTCGTCAGCTACTAACGAGACAAAAGTAACAAAGAGCCCGCGGCAGCGTTATGCGATTTGAACTTGTTTCAACCCTTGATTGGCATTATTTGCTCATTTTCTAGGTATAAGACCAAAATTAGCTCTATCCTTTTCAACTAAATTTAACACCTTTCTCCTCAAATCATACATACCATTAATATGTTTTCTTGCACCTGAATTCATTAGCATAACAATGGCAAGATCTTTATCGCGAAAGACCGCAACATGAGCATAAAAGCTGCCGGCATAGCCATCGTGAGAAGAAACGTTTTTGTACTGATTGTTTATCCAACCAATACTGTAGGCCGGGAAGCCTGCCATCATATATTCGTAAGTTTCTTTTTTTAAATATTCATTATCAGTGCCTTTCAGACCTTTCAGATGTTCCTGAACAAAGACCTTATAATCGTTTATAGAAACATTGATATCGCTGCTTGGTGCTAAGTAATCGCTTAGTCCGTAGCGAAGCTGCGGAACATGCACCATGAACATATTTTTTTCATTGAAATGTCCCAGTGGCTCATCGTTACCCAATTTGTATGGCCAGCCCAATTCGATACGGATACCCAATCTCTTGGCTACTTCTTCTTGCATAGCCGTTTCCCAGGACATGCCGCTTGCTTTTTCCAAACAGGCAGCTACTACGACATAGTTGGCATTGGAATATTCATATTTGTAGGAGGGAACATTCATCGGTTTTTCGCGCATGACCCATTTTGAGAAAACAATACGGTGATCTGTTGAAGTGAAAGTATCCCTCATCCAGGGCACTCCGGTAAATTCTTCACTTTTCATATAGGGTTTCAGTCCGGAGCGATGTGTGAGAAAATGAGTGAGCGTCATTTTTCTAAAATCCTTATGAATGTAAGGTTCCCATTCCGGAAAAAATTCCAACAGCGGTGTATCCCAATTCAAAAGTCCTCTTTCCACTAACAGTGCTGCCCAATAAGCGGTAAATGCTTTGGTATTGGAACCTAAATGATAGCGATCCAAAATAGTTACGGAATCTTTTTTATTATCTTTCCTGCGTAAACCATAAGCATCAATAGCGAAAAGTGTATCACTGCTGAAAACAGCCACTGCAACAGCAGGAATGCCATATGAATTTACTGCGTCGCGCAAAAGAGGGCGAATATCTGTTTTTTGAGCACGTAATATATTGGAAAATAGGCAGAGCAGTAGTACTGTAAAACGCATTTTTGAATTAGAAGAAAGAGGTACCGAAGGACCAGGAAGTGATAGAAGAAAGATGAAAGACTTGATCTATAATATTACCGCAAAGAATACAAGAAATAACGCAAAGTTCGCAAAGAGTACCATGTATTTTTTAAGAAATCAAGTGTTTTTGAAGGTTAAAAAGAAACTTTTTAATCATTTAAGACTCACAAAGCGATCAGCGAAAGGATGAATTCAGCCACCGAAGCAGCAACATATTGTGCCGTAGGTTTTAGCCTGCGGTAAATAAAGAAAACCGATATCTATAATTTCACAACAAAGTCCACCAAGAATTTTTGCAATCCCGAAAGTCGGGACGCCAAGATTATTTTGTGTTATTTAAGAAATCAAGTGTACGGAAGATTAAAAAAGCTTCTGAAAATCTTTATAACTATCAACACATTATCATATTATCACATCATCACATTAATATGTTTTTGTCATTCTAGAAGGCACACAGATAATAAAATCAGCCTTGCCCTGATGTTCTTTGTCCAATTTATCAATATTATCCTGTTCAACAGTAGTTATATTGCCAATTTTCAGGTTTGGTTCTTTCAAACGGATATAGTAAATAATGCCTTCTTTATTATCGGAATGGAATGAGCCGTTGAAATGCAGAAAAAGCTCTTCTTTTGACCAGTTATTGAGGATAAAATGAGCCATAGTAGCATCTTTTACCATTTGCGCCTGAGGGAACATCTGATTTCCGCCGCCCATTTCCAGCATCTCTTTATAACAGCCTACCGTCAAATCAATTTTTATCGGCAGAGGAGCAATAAAGGCCTTGGAATGTGCAGGAAGGTCTGCCAATTTTTCAATCCCTTCTTTAGATACCATTGAGGCATAGCGTCTTGGGACATTGGCCGCTACGAAACGGAGTCCGTTTTCCTTTGCAAATTCAATAAGGGGTTTATAGTCAGTTGAATAATTTGGCCACATGCGCATTTCTTTTTCAAAATTGCTCTGACTGATATAGCCCAAAAAATACTCATTCATTATTACCTGATTGTCCGACTCAAACATCTCGGCGCCAAGAGCAAGCTGTACTCCGCGAATAGAATATAGATCGCGGGTTAGTTCCAATTGCAACCAGTGTGAGACGGTATTGTTATGCAATTCGCCAAAAAAAATCATATCATTTTCATTCAGTGCTTTGACCATTTTTGAATAGGAAACTTCTTTACCTTTTCCACTGTAAATTTTATAAGCAATAGGATTATCTATTGTTGCTTTATCTTCTTTTTCGACCTGTATATCTTCCTTAGCTTTTAATTTTTCATTATTCTGTGCATTTAAGTTTGTAAACCCTAAACATGTAAACATAAATACCATAGATAAAAATACTCGCATTGCTATAATTTGTTAAATTTAAAAAAATGATTAAGGACAATCGGTTTCCAAAAAAAGTTTAAAAACTACTTATAACCAAGATGTTTAAAAAACTAACAGAAAGCACAAAAAATCGGACTTTAAATATATAATTTTATGAAAAGTACGATATTTTTCTGTAACTTTGTCAAGATTTGAAGATTCTTTTCTAATCGCTGTAACCTGTGTTGTAGAAGATTTTGACTGTCAATTGATTGTCTAAATCACACAATTCAAGGCTAAATTTAACTTATCGTTATTTATATTTATGAACTTAGATCAAAAGATAGTTCCTATCAGTATTATTGACGAAATGAAATCGGCTTACATCGACTATTCGATGTCAGTTATTGTTTCAAGGGCCTTGCCCGATGTCAGAGACGGTCTCAAACCCGTACACCGCCGAGTTTTATTCGGTATGAACGAGTTGGGAGTGTTCCACAACAAAAAACATTTGAAATCTGCCCGTATTGTAGGGGAGGTTTTGGGTAAATATCACCCTCATGGTGACAGTTCTGTATATGATACCATGGTGCGTATGGCACAAATATGGTCTTTGCGCTATCCTTTGGTTGACGGGCAGGGTAACTTTGGATCTGTTGACGGCGACAGCCCTGCAGCTATGCGTTATACAGAAGCCAAACTTTCAAAAATCAGTGATGATCTTTTGGCTGATTTGGACAAAGAAACAGTAAGATTTCAATTAAATTTTGATGATACATTGAAAGAACCTACGGTTCTGCCGACAAGAGTACCAAATCTGCTTGTTAATGGCGCATCCGGTATTGCTGTAGGTATGGCTACCAATATGCTTCCACATAACCTTGGTGAGGTAATTGATGGAATTATGGCCTTTATAGATGATCCCGAAATCAGCATTGATGATTTAATGCAATTTGTTAAGGCCCCGGATTTTCCGACAGGTGGTACTATTTACGGCCTTAACGGTGTACGAGAAGCTTATCTGACCGGTCGTGGAAGGGTAGTGGTCCGTGCAAAATCCGACATCGAAATAATTGATAACAGAGAACACATCATCGTTAATGAAATTCCTTATCAGGTAAATAAATCAACCCTGATACAGAAAATTGCAGAATTGGCCAACGAGAAAAAAATCGAAGGTATTTCTGATGTTCGTGATGAGTCAGACCGTGACGGTATGCGTATTGTTATTCAATTGCGCCGCGATGCCAATGCCAATGTGGTATTGAGTCACATGTATAAATATACCCAACTTCAAAATTCATACGGTGTAAATAATATTTGTTTGGTTGACGGTCGTCCACGTTTGCTCAACCTTAAAGAACTGATGACTGAATTCTATAAATTCCGTCTCGAAGTAATCGTAAAAAGATCAATTTTCGAAAAACGTAAAGCAGAAGAACGCGCCCATATCTTGCTGGGTCTTCTTGCAGCGCTTGATCGTTTGGATGAGGTAATAACCCGTATCCGCGCTTCCAAAACTACAGAAGAAGCAAGAAATTCATTAATGGAAATGGATTTCAGCATCAAAAGTGATGCTGTTGACAGCTTCCTGGCTGATTATCCTTTGGAAGACAGCAAACTCACAGAAGAACAGGCAAAAGCTATTCTCGAAATGCGTCTGCAGCGTTTGACAGGTCTGGAACGTGATAAATTACTGACTGAATTCAAAGAATTAATAGCCATTATTGCCGATTTGACCGACATCCTCAACAACGAAGAGCGCCGTAAACAGGTTTGCAAAAAAGAATTGGAAGAAGTTCGCGACAAATACGGAGATAAACGCCGCACTGACATTACTTATGCAGAAGGTGAGATCAGTATCGAAGATATGATTAAAAATGAGAAAGTTATTGTAACTATTTCTCATTTGGGTTACATCAAACGTACGCCTATGATCGAGTATCGCACTCAAACACGCGGTGGAATAGGGGCTAAGGCGGCCGAAAAACGCAACGAAGATTTTATGGAGCATCTTTTTGCTTCCAATACGCACGATTATCTATTATTGTTTACTCAAAAAGGCCGCTGTTACTGGATTCGTGTTTACGAACTGCCGGAAGGAACTAAGGTTTCAAAAGGCCGCGCAATTCAGAATTTGCTTCAAATACCTGAAAATGATAAAATCCAAGCCTATATCCGTTTAGAGAATCTTAATGATAAAGAATTTTTGGACAATCACTTTGTCATCTTCGCCACTAAGGATGGTCTCGTGAAGAAAACTCCGTTGAGTGCTTATTCCAGACCAAGGGTTGGCGGTATTGCAGCAATCAGTTTCAGAGATGAAGATGAACTGATCGAAGCAAAATTGACAAAAGGTAATTCACATATTGTTTTGGCTTCAAAAGCAGGTAAAGCAATCCGTTTTAAAGAAACAGATGTACGCTCAATGGGCCGTACTGCAACCGGTGTAAGAGGTATGGATCTTCAGGATGAAGGAGCAGACGAACTTGTAGGAATGGTTTGCATTGAAGAAGGTGATGGCAAACTGATTCTTGCAGTTTCTGAAAATGGCATCGGAAAACGTACCGATATTGATGAATACCGTATTCAAACCCGTGGCGGTAAAGGTATCAAAACCATCAATGTAACTGATAAGACAGGTAAACTTATTTCTATCAAAGCAGTTACCGATGATGATGATCTAATGATTATCAACAAGTCAGGACTCACCATTCGCATGGCAGTTAAAGAATTACCTATCAGCGGACGTGCCACTCAAGGTGTTAAACTGATAAATATAAAATCCGGTGACTCAATTGCAGATGTATCCCTAATTGTTGACGGACAATTGGAAGAAGCAATTGTTCCTGAAGATGGAGATACTGAATAGGATATTTTGAATTTGATTATATTAGCTGTCCCGAAGCAACACTTCGGGACAGTATTTTTAGTAAACGACCCATTTTAATTATTTCGGTTAATCTGCTAAACGTTTTATGCTTCATAATATCCTGCTATATACCTGTCTGATTCTGGAATTCCTATTGGTACTAATATTGCCTGCGCAGGGTGTATCGCAGGAAATTACTTCATTTGGGCAGTTTTTTTGTGGAATAGGCTTGGGCATTATTTTAATACATAAGTTCTACAATCGTACCGTTGTAACAGTAAAAGTCAACGATAAAAAATTTAGCATCTATATTCCTCTAGGTATATCTGTATTTTTTTTATTGGCGCTTTGGCCATTAAAACTTCAACTTGGAAATATATTTGTTGGATATCCGATAGATGCTAATATTTCTGACATTATTCCTACTATTAGAGTGGCTGTTGAGCGGTTTATGTCGGGGGAACAGGTTTACAAAGAAGTACATTTTAAAGAGGGGTGGAGCCTGGCTTCTGTCGGATACTTACCCATGCAATGGTTGCCATTCTGTCTGGCCGATATTTTAAAAAAAGATTACCGATATATAGCATTTGCTATTTGGACTTTATCAATACTATTATTAATTTTTCGTTCGACAAAAAACAGAATGTTCGATGGCATAGTTATTGCAACTTTGTCGCTGTATATGCTTTGGCTGTTAATAACATATCAGAGTACACTTTTGGGTACCACAGTTGAATTGCTTATTGCCGGTTATTATATTTTTTTAATCGTTGGCCTCAATCAAAAAAATCCATATTTAAAAGCTGCAGTTATTGTTCTTTGTATGCTTTCAAGATACAGCCTGGTACTTTGG
>CAINVS010000615.1 GCA_903854205.1 uncultured Bacteroidota bacterium
ATTAGCTTTAATGTTTTCTAATACTGCTAAAATTTGTTTAGTGAGATGCACAGTATGAGGACGACGCATCTTCATGCGTTCTGCTGGAATTGTCCAAACTCTATCTTCAAAATTAATCTCACTCCACTTTGCACCCATTAATTCTTGTGCTCGTAAAAATGTAAGCGTGAGTAATTGAAATGCATAAAACATAATGTGCCAGGTAAGCATGTTGCTACTGACCTTATTGATGATTTGTTTTTGACTTCATTTAATGTAACTGACGAAGAGTTTAATTTTATATGCGCCAATGCCAGTGCGGAAGAGAATGATATAATGGTAGATGCAGTAAGTGGAGCTGAAAACAGTGTTCAGTTATTTACCCAAATAAGAAAAGCATTGGTAGTTAGAAACAAGTATTTAGAAGTATTTAAAATCAACATTGTTTAAAACCAAAAACTAAAACACTCAAATTATGTCAAACATAGTACCATCAAAACCAAATTTTACTTTTGGATATTGGAGACCCTGGAAAAAAGATGCCAATGCCATTGATTCGTGGTTAGATTACACCAAGGATACCCAATTGGCAAAATATACTGCCGATACTGTTGGTAGTTATATTAGCGAAGCATCTCAAGAGCAAATAGGTGCTATTAATTCATTGGCAGACCATATTGGGTTTCTTAATTATGATTTGAACCGTGGATTTGAAGGAATTTCCTCATTACTTATTTCCACAAATGAAGAACTTTCAAAAATTAATGATAGCCTTTCAACAATTAATCAAGAACTCTTATTTATTAATGAAAATCTTCAAGTGTTACAAGATATTCAGAGAGTTGGCAATGTTTTATTAGGAAATATAGCTTTGCTGTTGAGAGTTCCTGATAGCGAAAAACAAAGGCAACACCACATAGAATTAGGATGTAAGTTTTATACAAACACAGTAAAAGATGATGACTTATTTAATGATTCATTGAATGAGTTTTTAGCAGCCGAAAAGTTAATGCCACAAGACTATTTTGTATTGCATAGAATTGGCATGATTTACATGTTTTCAAAAAAGAACATGAATATACAGCTTGCACTTGAATATTTTTTAAGAGCAGCTAAGTATGCTTCTGTAGAAAGTGATACAGATGCCGCAAGATTGGCAAATATATTAACCCAAAATAGTTATAGTCAAGATGAGGAAGATGCAGAAGATTTGTATGAAAATACTTCCATATATACCGATGAAGAACTTATAGGGCAATTAGCAGCTGAGAGTTATGAAAAAGCGGCATTGGCTTGTTATGTATTGGGGGATTTTGAACAGGCTGTAACAAATGCTCAAAAAGCAAAGCATTTAAACCCAGAACCCAAATATGGATTTAAACTTTCCAAATATTTGGCACGAGCTGGTAAAAGTGAATTAGCAGTTACAGCGTTAAACGAGGCAATAGAGAAATTACCAAAACTTTTTATTGGCACATACAATGATTTGGACTTGCTAAATGAAAGCAGAATTCTGAAATTATTGAAAGATAAAAATGAAGAAAAAACAAATATAATAATTGAGCTAATTAGCTTCCTTAAAACTACAAATACAAAAGAAGATGCTTATTATATTGCTAAGTTAAAAGAAGTACTTAATGATAACTATGAAAATAAAGTAGCACTTATAAAAGAGGTTAATTTTGTAAATGATACAAAAGTAAAATTATCTGCTGAAACAGAAAAACTGTTGAACGAATTAAAAACTACCAACAAAACAAAGTACAAAAATTACATTAATAATTTAGAGCAAGCTTTTAGCTATAACAATTATCAAAATGAATCATTAATTAAGTTTATTCAAATTTGTTTAAAAAAGGAAGAAAAAATTGATAA
>CAINVS010000616.1 GCA_903854205.1 uncultured Bacteroidota bacterium
AACATAGGGGCGTATCTGAACAGATTCTCCGATTAAACCAAATGCAGAAGCAGAAACTGTTCGAATTTCTTGAGACCAACTATCTGCCGCAAAATCGGGAATATCTTTATGACTTTTTTTATGACAACTGTGCCACCCGTATTCGCGATGTAATGAGCAAAGGAATTGCTGAAGTTAAAATTCCTGATGTTCCGTCAAAAAAACGATTTAGGGATTTTTTGGATGAGTACCTGCAGCATGATCCCTGGCTCAATTTTGGCATCTATCTTATTTTGGGCCTCGAGGCCGATAAAATCTGCACTTACAATTTTCAGATGTTTTTGCCTGACTATCTTTCAAGTAACCTGGGCAAGTCGACTATGAACAATGCTCCTCTTATGGAAGAGGCCGAATGGCTGCTGCCCAAGCCGGAACCCAATAAATATAAAGGTGGATTTTTTACCCCAATTGTTTTTACATTTTCCCTGCTTTCGCTTGGACTTGGTATAATCTTTGGCCTAAACAAAAAAGTTGTATTGGTAAATATCTGGGAAATATCGCTTTATACTATCATGGGTCTTGTAGGTATTTTCCTGCTATTTATGTGGTTTGGTACCGATCATATTGCAACACAAAAAAATCTCAATATTTTATGGGCAAACCCGCTCTATCTTATCTGGATATTTATCGGTTTCCGTAAAAAAATTACTAAATTTGCTCTTTATATAGGATATTTGCTTTTTGTAAGTAATGTAATTGCCATTTTAATTTTTGTTTTTCCTCTGCAGCAGTTTAATTTTGCTGTACTACCGTTAATTCTACTCATGATAGTACAACTTGGCAACAGATTATTCATAAAGAAATTAAACTAAGTTTTATCCCAAACAGAATGAAAGCAAAATTTATAATACTATTACTACTGTTACTGGTAAACCTTGTCAGGGCTCAGGCTGATGGTATGTATCGTATTAAACTGATGACTATAAGTAAAGATTCTGACAACAGAATTTTTAATAAACTGAAAGATTTAGGCATTGTAAGTTACGAACCCACACAAAATGAATCTCTTAGAGTTTATTTGGGCACATACTTGGGTAAAAATACAGCAAGCCGTGTTTTAGTAGATGTTAAAAACAGAGGTTTTAGCAGTGCTTATGTAGAAAGTACAGGTGGAAAATTTGTTGCTGAAAGTGGCGATTCACTAACACATACAATGCAGTTTATAGCACTAAAAAGATTGGATATCAGAGCTATCGTCGATAATCCAAAACTTGCGAAATCGGACCAAAAAGATGTTTATATATGGTATCATAATGGTTTCTACCGGGTATCTTTAGGCATTATAAATCCTAATCAAAACGAACAGATAGCCCACTTCAAGGGCGTTACCGATAATATGGGTTTTAAAACATCTTTTGTGCAAAAATTTGCCGGTGTAAAGCCTAATCCGGAAACAAATGTGGTAAAACCGCAGCCTAAAATTGAAAAACCTGTCAATCTTTTTCCAACAGATGTAACTCCCTTGAAGAAAAAAGACATATTTGAAGTCGAAAACAAAAAGGCACAGGAACCTTACAAAAGTTCTGTAAAAGTAGATCCAAATGCCAAGCCAAAAGACACAAAGATTAGCCCAAATGCTACTTTAAAGCCGGCTAAAACTCCATAAATTTTCATTGTAGGTTTTCAAAATTCCCAAAAATGAACTGGCATTTTTCTGTCTCCAATATACTGGCCTTTATGGTTTCAGTCCTTTTGGGGATTGAACTGAATGCTGCTGCCTTAAAAGGTACAGTTTATGACCCCAAAGGTGATCCCCTTCCTTTCACAGGAGTTTATATTCAGGGTACAAGCTTAGGCACGACCACCAATATCGAAGGCCATTATAGTCTTGAATTAAAAGCAGGTTCTTACACTATTATATATCAGTTTGTCGGATTTCAGCAACACGATGAAAAAATCACAATTTCTGATAATGACATAGAATTGGATGTTACCCTAAAAGATCTCGATGTGCAGGCCTCTGAGGTAATTATCACAGCGGGAGAAGACCCAGCTTACCGCATTATTCGCGAGGCCATCAAAAAAAGAAAATACTACCTCGGTCAGACTGAAATTTACAGTTGTGACTCCTATGTTAAAGGTACTCAGAAAATTGAAGACCTGCCCGAGAAAATTATGGGCCGTTCATTGGGACAGCTCAGAAAAGGACTTGACAGCAGCGGCAGCGGTATAGTCTATCTTTCAGAAGCAGTTTCCAAGCTTTATTTCGATCGGAACAAGTACAAAGAAGTCATGATTTCCTCAAAAGTGAGCGGGGATGACAATGGTTTCAGCTTCAATTCCGGAGTAGCAATGAAGGAATTCAATTTCTACGAGAACCAACTGACACTCGGCGATTCCAAACTACTTTCTCCCATTGCTCAAACAGCTTTGGTCTCTTACAAATACAGACTGGTAGGTACTTTTGTAGATGGCGGCCGAATTGTCAGTAAAATTGAAGTGATTCCCAAAAACCCCTTGGGTGCTCTTTTTCACGGTTATATCTATATTGTGGATGAGGAATGGAATATCCACAGCACAGAATTAAAAACTACAGGACTTGCGGCAAATATTTCGATGCTCGACACTGTTGAATTCAGACAGTTGCACCTTCCTGTTCAGGACAGTGTCTGGAAATTATTTTCACAGGAAATCGAGTTTGATATCAAAGTATTGGGAATTAAAATTTTCGGCCGCTTTATTGGCGTATTTAGAAATTACGTGATAAATCCAGTACTCGACTCAAAATTCTTCAATGCAGAAGTATTCAAAGTAAACAATGACGCAAATAAGCGTGATATTCAGTATTGGGACAGCGTGCGGCCTTTACCGCTCACTGCCGAAGAATCGAAAGAATACATCGAAAAGGACAGTCTTCAGATAGTTTGGCGATCTAAAGCCTATTTGGATTCATTGGACAGAAAGAGTAATAAACCCGGTTTTGGTATGCTGTTGAGCGGTTATACCTACCGAAAAAGATACAATAAATGGAGTATCAAAATCCCTTCACCACTGGGTACAATAGCCTATAATACTGTTCAGGGATTTTACGGACATTTGGAAGCAACCTATGCCAAGTGGTTTACCGATGACTGGAAATCATTTTATGATGTACAGGGACAGATGCAATTCGGTTTTTCAGATCAGCAGCTGCGCGGTTACGGTCGTTTCCGTTACAAATTTAATGATGTGAATGATGCCCGTTTGGAAATTGACGGCGGAAGGAGAGTACAGCAGTTCAACCATCTTGAGCCTGTATCATCCATGATCAACAGCCTTTATTCTCTGCTTCTTAGAAGAAATTATGCAAAACTTTATGAACGGGTTTATGGCGAAATTCAATATTCACAGCGTTTTTTAAATGCTTTTTACCTTCAGGCAAATGTTTCTTATCAGCAACGGAATTCGCTGATCAACAAAAGCGATTATTCCTTTTTTTATAAGGACAGACGGGATTTTTACTCCAATCTGCCGGTTGACCTGAACAATCCGCCGCAGGCCGATCTTCCGCTTTTTAATTCACATCGGCATTTTGCGCTCGATGTTTATCTGCGTATCAATATTGCGCAAAAATTTGTGACCTATCCCGGCCGAAGATTTCATATAGAATCGAAGTTTCCTGAAATTTGGCTGAACTATAAAAAAGCTATACCTGCCTTGGGTGCTGTTACAAATTATGATTATGTAGGTATTACCATTCAAAAAACAGAACTGGCCCTTGGAACATTGGGATTCCTGACTTACAGGGGTAAATATGGGATGTTTTTGAACAGGAAAAGAATGGAGTTTCCTGATTATGCTCATTTTTTGGGCAATCAAACAGTTTATGCCAAATCTGATCTGCAATGGAGAAGTTATCAGCTCCTGCCCTATTATGCCTTCAGTACCAATAAATGGTTTGCTGAAGCACATTTGGAATATGATTTTAAAGGTTTGATTTGGAACAAATTGCCTTTATTGAAAAAGCTCGGTTTTGAAAACATTGCAGGCTATCATTTTCTTTATACACCTGATATGGGTGAATATATGGAATTCAATTTTGCCATTTCCCGCATGGGCTGGAAACTGTTTCGATTTGGAAGGCTTGATTTTGTTATGAACTATAAATCCGGTACTGTTCCTAAGTTTGGAATGGTTTTCAGTTTGAATTTTTCTTTGTAATCTAAAATTTAACCGCAAAGGAGCAAAAGTACACGCAAAGTACACAAAGATGCGCCTGAAGTTTTAAGTTTTATTTTAAAGGTTTGAAGACATATGAAGCAAAAAAGAAAAACAAAGAACAGCGTTTAAATTTTTCAAAGTAGTCTAAAATTTAACCTCAAAGGCTCTAAAGTACACGCAAAGTACGCAAAGATGCGCCTGATGTTTTAAGTTTTATTTTAAAGGTTTGAAGCCCATATTAAGAAAAAAGAAAAACATAGAACTGCAATGGAAAAATCGCTGAAGCCATGGGCTGAGGTTCTAAAATAAAAGAAAGAAATTTAACAGTTTATTTGCAATAATTGCAGGCTTTGAGCTGTTTACAAATAAAAATAGCTTTATGAAAAAATATATCATCACAGCATTAAGTCTGCTTTTCTTTTCAGGGTTTGCGGTTTCACAGACAGCACCTGATTTTAAAGAAATTGAAACACAGATTGCCATGCTTGCCAATCAGATGCACAGTGACACTTCCCTTGCGAACAGGCAGAGTTATGCGGAGGAGATCAAAAAACTGATGCAGGATAATCTCACTCAAAAAGGCAGCTATACCTATCCTTTTACCGATATTAAAGGGGTTTCAATGCTGCAGCCTGCTGACAAAAAATTTAGAATTTTTACTTGGGAAATGTTTGTAGACAAAAATACCTACAAACAATTTGGCATTATTCAGACCAGTGATGAAAAAATCTACACTTTAGAGGACAAGTCAGAAGAAATGGTAAAACAGGCCGAATTTTTGCGTCTGAAGCCTGAAAACTGGTATGGAGCACTTTATTACCATATCCAGCCATATACAACGGCAAATAATGAAACCCATTATCTGCTCCTGGGTCGAGATTCCTACAGTTTTTATGAGCGCAGAAAGGTGGTAGAAATTCTTTATTTCGACTTCATGTCTCGACCACGTTTTGGGAATTCTGTTGTACAAGTAAAAGATGGACAGGGGCGCATGCGTATGGTCAACCGTTATTTTTTACAGTACACGACTATTGCTGCTGTTACTCTTCGATACGACCCGCAACTAAATCTGGTTGTTTTTGATCACCTGGTTACAGGTGCGCCCCTTGAGCCCGGGGCCCCGATCAGCTATATGCCTGACGGAAGTTTCAATGGTCTGAAACTTGTTAAAGGTAAATGGGATTTTGTCGATATGGTTTTTAAATACGACAGCGACAATGTACTTGAAAATGCGGTAAATCCTACTGAAATCATGCTCAGAAACGATAAAAAACGCGATGGTGACAAAGATATCTTCGGCAAAGACACTAAGACTGAAAAAGAAAAGAAAAAATCTAAAAAAGAGATGATTATACAGCCATAGAAATCATAAATTACATAAAACTGCCTCATCTGAAAAATTCGGATGAGGCAGTTTTTTTACTGAGTCGGTAATATTATTGTTAATCGCGACAAAAGGATTATTTTTGCGAAGCAGTTATGAGATTTTACTCTTTTTCTCTAGCTTCTTTGGTCTTTCATCTTTCATCTTTAACCTTCCCTTATGTTTTTAATAAAAATTGATTTTGCATCACCTACATTTGATGAATACATCAAAATGCGTTATGATGAACTTTTAGAACCTTTTGGTCTCGATTGGGACGAAGAAACAATACTGGAAGAAGAAAAACTGGAGCATTACGGGCTCTTTGACGCCAATTTTCAATTTCTGGGCGGAGTACAATTAGATCCTGCTCATGCCTCCGTCAAACAGCTGGTTATCAGAAAAGCCATTCAGAAAAAAGGTTTGGGCAGTTTTGTATTAAAAGAGTTGGAAAAAATTGCTGCTGCAAAACATATGGAACAGATCTCCCTATTAGCACACAAAGCTGTATTGCCATTTTATGAAAAACAGGGTTTTGTAAAAGAAGGGAATCCAAAACAGGTAGCAGGAATCGAGCATCAGCTGATGACTAAGAAAATTGAAAAAATAACAATAGAAACTGAAAATTGACATTTAAAATGAAAAAAGGAACCATACTGAACGATCTGCTGATCACCGATATCGCTTACGGCGGTACGGGCATTG